>NZ_MUFN01000003.1:3207-144635 GCF_001996205.1 Salinivibrio sp. IB574
AATTTATCAAATACATCCTTGTATTTGACCCTGACGGGCCGCACTGAAGTGCATTAAATTTTGTTCCAGACAAAATTTTGCTTGGCGACCATAGCGCTTTGGACCCACCTGATTCCATGCCGAACTCAGTAGTGAAACGAAGCAGCGCCGATGGTAGTGTGGGGTCTCCCCATGTGAGAGTAGGACATCGCCAGGCTTTAATTGCTTATCTTATTGATAGCTCGATGCTGTTGATATCTGCGATGCTCATGTATTGGCATACACTGCGCGTCTCGATTCAACATCCTCATCGCATCAAATAAGATAACCTAATTAAAGCAGCTACATGTAAGGCTTTAATTAGACACAATTTGAGCATCAAAGCAGATATGCGTAAGACTTTGATGAGACAGAATTGGTGCGGAGTGGTAGTTCAGTTGGTTAGAATACCGGCCTGTCACGCCGGGGGTCGCGGGTTCGAGTCCCGTCCACTCCGCCACTACTTAGAAACCCTAGCTGAAAAGCTGGGGTTTTTTGCGTTTAAGGCGTCCCTAATTCAAGAGCTTATTCATGTTAGAGAATTGCACGGCGTAGAGTGTTTCGCTCGCCTTTCACTATACGTTTTTACTAACGCATGCTTAGTCGCGGCTTGATGAATGCATAAACTGCGATATGTGCGAGCCTGAGTGTCTCAATGCAACTTCGTTACTCTAGACTGTCATGCATTATTGCTACGCGCTTAGCAATAGTTCACTGTTGTAGGTTGATGTAGACATAAAAAAAGCGCCTTGCGGCGCTTTTAATTGTTTAGGCCATCCCTTGAATGACCACAAACTTTTCTAGGAGTTGCTCCTCGGTCTCGACATTATCAGGGTCGGTGATAATGCATTTGGAGATCGGACAGACTGACTGGCACGTCGGCTTTTCGTAGTGACCTTTACACTCGGTGCATAAATCTGGCTCGATCTCAAAGATCTCTGAACCCATCGAGATAGCCCCGTTGGGACACTCGGGTTCACACATATCGCAGTTTATGCATTTATCCGTGATGAGTAATGCCATACTACTTTCCTGATGGATTACGCGTATCTTGACCTGATTGTAGGTTACGCATCAGTAGTGCGTATTCCAAGTCCATATCTTCTGGAACAGGAATAAACACAAAGTGACCATTACCTTTGGCATCGTCGATAGACTCTGATTTGCGGCTTTCCATGACTTCAAGAGTGAAGTGGACGTTGCCTTTCGGCGTCATGAGCTCAAGGCTATCACCTAAAACAAACTTGTTCTTCACGGCAACTTCCGCTAAATCGCCACGGCGCTTACCGGTAAACTCACCAACAAATTGCTGTTGGTCAGAGACTGAATAGCCGTAATCATAGTTTTGGTAGCTATCGTGTGTATGGCGACGTAAGAAACCTTCGGTATAACCGCGGTGCGCGAGGTTTTCCAGTGTGCTCATGAGGCTTTCATCGAAAGGCTTACCGGCCACGGCATCATCAATCGCCTGACGATAAACTTGGGCTGTTCGAGCGCAGTAGTAGAAGGACTTCGTCCGACCTTCGATTTTCAGCGAGTGAACGCCCATTTGGGTCAAGCGTTCAACGTGCTGAATGGCACGGAGGTCTTTTGAGTTCATAATGTAAGTGCCGTGCTCATCTTCATAAGCGGCCATTAATTCACCGGGGCGACGGCCTTCTTCAAGCAAAACCACATCGTCGACAGGCTGACCTTCACCCAATGTTGGCGTGACTTCTTGTACTTGTACCACTTGGCCGGCATCGTCTTCTTTGGCTTCGTGAACCTTATAGTCCCAGCGGCACGCATTGGTACAGGTACCTTGGTTAGGGTCGCGCTTGTTGATGTAGCCGGAGAGCAGACAACGGCCCGAGTAAGCCATGCACAGTGCGCCGTGCACAAATACTTCAAGCTCCATCTCTGGGCATTGTTTGCGGATCTCTTCGATCTCTTCAAGCGACAGCTCACGTGAAAGGATTACGCGTTCAACACCTTGCGAATACCAGAACTTCACTGTCGCCCAGTTCACCGCGTTGGCTTGTACTGACAAGTGAATTGCCATATCGGGGAAATGCTCACGCACCATCATGATAAGGCCTGGATCAGACATGATCAGCGCATCAGGACCCATATCGATGATAGGTTGTAAATCGCGGATAAAAGTTTTCAGCTTGGCATTGTGCGGCTGAATGTTACAGACCACATAGAACTTTTTGCCCTGAGCGTGGGCTTCATCGATCCCGATTTTCAAGTTCTCGTGGTTAAATTCGTTATTACGCACACGTAAGCTGTAACGCGGTTGTCCGGCGTAAACGGCATCAGCCCCATAGGCGAATGCGTAGCGCATGTTTTTAAGGCTACCGGCGGGTGAGAGTAGTTCTGGAGTAAACATAATTCCTAGCTAAAGTCTGAGTGTAAGTCAGGCACCTTCATAGTGAAGGTGAGTGTGGGCGCTATTTTACTGTGACAGTGCCCACACTACCAGCAGGAATTACCTAGTCTTTGTGTGGATTAAGCCTGTTGCATCAGTATGCAAAGGCTCACTCGGGCGACTAATCGGTTTGTAAACCGCCAAGGGTCGTGAATAATCCATCAAGTAATACATCGAGCTCACCGCACATCAACGACAAGTCAGCATCCAGTCGGGCTGCGATATCTTCGCGGTCGATATCCGCGTTTTGATCGCGTAACTCTTCTGAAAACTTCAGGCGCTTAAGGCTGAGATCATCGCCCAACACAAAATGGATTTGTTCTTGCCAGTCCATGGCGAGTTTGGTGACTTGTTTGTCGGCATCGAGGTGAGCGTGAATTTCTTCACTGGTGAGATCTTGCTGTTTGCATTTAATCACCCCACCTTCTTCAAGCAGTGCTTTGAGTTCAGCCTCATCACCAAGGTGGAAGCCCTGAGGCGCGCTGCCTTGTTTCACCCATTCTGTCATGGCGTGTTCTACCGGTGTTTGGGTTTCGACGGGCACTACCGGTAAGCTACCGATGGATTTACGGAGTAAGGCAAGTAGCTCTTCGGCTTTCTTAATACTGGCCGCATCGACCAGAACCAGCCCTTTTGCCGGCATGAGAAGGGCGCACATCTGGCTTTGGCGGGTAAAAGCGCGCGGGAGCAACTCCATGACAACATCATCTTTTAGGCTGTCTTTCTCACGTTTTTTCAAACGTTGGCCTTGGGCTTGCTCCATGGCATCAACTTTTTCTTCTAGCGCATCTTTGATCACCGAGGCAGGGAGCAGCTTTTCTTCTTTGCGTGCCCGGATCAAAATATTGCCACCGCTGACATGGGTCAGCATGTCGCCGTGCTTACCCAATGCTTTATCCCAGCCGAACTTCTGCATGTCCTGGCTGCCGCAAGGGGTAAAGTCGAACTCTTTGAGTTGGCTTTCGAGCTGTTCGGGATCGAGAGGAATGTCACGGGTGAAGCGGTAGACGAGTAAGTTCTTAAACCAAATCATGGCGAGGCTTTATCCATCCAGTTGTGAGAAAGCCAACATGGTATTGCATTCATCCTCGAATGTCGCTGCAATTAGCGTAGAATTTTACCCGGCTCGCGACATTGGCGAGTGTCTATGACCTCGTCTTTTTTCAACCAACGGATAACCCCAGCAGTGTTAAAAATCATTCATACCTCAGATTGGCACCTTGGCCACCAATTGCATGGCTATGATCGTCAGCAAGAGCACCAAGCGTTTCTTGATTGGCTACAGCAGCAATTGATAGATGAAGAGGCGGATGCCTTGTTGGTTGCCGGAGACATCTTCGATAGTGCCAATCCGCCTGCCAGCGCTTGGCGTATGCTATACCGCTTCTTAGCGGATGTGGCTAAGGCATTGCCCCAACTGAATGTGATTATTACCGGTGGGAACCATGACTCACCTAGCAAACTCGATGCGCCACACGAGCTACTCAAAGCCTTTGATTTACACTTAATTGGTGCTATCTCACGGCACAGCGATGGTAGTTTAGATACCGAGCGTATGATGGTACCGGTGACGGACAAAGAGGGGCAAACCGCCGCTTGGGTGATGGCAGTGCCTTTTTTACGTAGCAGTGATTTACGCACGGAAGGATTGGGGGAAGACGATGATCGTCTCATCGAAGGGGTGCGACAGATTTATCAGCAAACTGAACAAGCGGCGCGCGCCAAATGCACGGGGAGCCAAGCGCTGATTGCGATGGGGCATGTTTATATGGCGAGTGGGCAGCTATCAGAAATGTCTGAGCGACGCATTCTCGGGGGCAACCAGCATGCGCTGCCGGCTGATATTTTTGCCAAGGATGTTGCCTATGTGGCACTAGGACATTTGCACCTTGCCCAGCGGGTCGCGAAGCAAGACCGAATTCGCTATTGTGGCTCGCCGATCCCACTGTCTCTTTCAGAGCGACACTATCGCCATCAAGTGCTCGCTGTCACGTTAGAGGGGGAGCAGCTTGCCGATATTCGCTCTCTTGAAGTGCCGCGACGGGTCGACTTACTGCGTGTGCCAGACAAGCCTGCTCCGCTTAATGAAGTGATAGAAGCGCTGCAGGCGCTGACCCTTTCCTCACTATCGCTGGATATGCAGCCGTTATTGGAAGTGCCTGTTCTATTGGATACCCCGCAACCGATGTTGCGTGAGAAGATCCTCGCGGCGCTAGAGGGGCAGCCTATCCGTTTGGCGAAGATAACGCCGCACTATCGTGACCGCACCCACGAGCGCCAATTTCGTGAGCAGCGCTTGTCTGATGTTGAACCGTTTCAAGTTTTCCGTCACGGCTGGCAGCAAAAATATCAAGGTGAGCCGGATCCGGCGATAGCCGCGACTTTTTCACATTTGCTTGAACAACTGGAACAGGATGAGGACCAATAAACGATGAAAATTCTGGCATTACGTGGCGAGAACCTGGCCAGTATTCAACACCCGTTTGAGTTGGACTTTTCGAAGGGCCCTTTGGGTGATAGCGGTTTGTTTGCGATCACTGGCAAAACGGGGGCTGGTAAATCCACGTTGTTAGATGCTATCTGTCTTGCGCTATACGACAAAATCCCGCGCTTTCAAGCCAACAAAAAGAACGATGCGGATATTGGTCTCGGCGATCCTGCAACCCGAGTTAAAGCCAACGATGTGCGCAGTATTTTGTCGCGAGGAAAAGGTGAAGGTTACGCAGAAGTCGACTTCTTTGCCCATGACGGCAGTCGCTGGCGTGCCCATTGGTCGGTACGTCGCGCGCGAGGCAAAGCCGATGGCCGGATCCAAGCCAGTGAGCATTGGCTCGAAAACCTCACCACCGGCCAACGTTTTGCAGGAAAGAAACAGGAAGTGCTCAGTGAAATTGAGCGTCTGGTCGGGCTCAGCTACGAGCAGTTTCGTCGTGCGGTGATGCTTCCCCAAGGGGATTTTGCGGCTTTTTTGAAAGCGTCAGCAGATGATCGCGCAGCACTGCTGGAGCGGATGACTGGCACCGAAATTTACAGCCGTTTATCCCAAATGGCCCATGAGCGTGCCCGTGATGAAAAACAAGCACTGGATCAGCTCATGCAACAGCTCGGTGACATTCAGCTCCTGAGCGAAGATGAAGAGCAGCAATTGGTAGATGAACAAGCCCAATGCCAACAGGCGGTCAAACATCATCAACACCAACTTAAAATGCTGAACGACTACCGCCAGCAACATACCCACTTAGCGCAGGCGCAACAAGCACTTGATGACGCGCAAGTGGCACTGGATGAGGCGGAACAAGAAAAAGCGGGTGTGGAAGCGCGCCGAGAGACATTGGCACAGATTGAACGTGCCCAAGCGGCGCGAGAGGATCTCAATGCGCTGCAGCGTTACCAGTGGCAGTCGCTATCCTTGGGGAAAGATCTAGCTGCACTAGCCCGAGATGAACAGGCTGTTGCCGCCGACTATGAGCGACAAGCGGATCGTTGGCGAGAAGCCAATCGCGCATTGACCGATGCCGAGCAAGCGTGGGCTGATATAGAGCCGAATGTGCGTGAGGCTCAGCAAATCGAGACCCAATTAACCAGTCTTGATGAGCAAATGCGTGAGCAAAACATCACCCTCAATGAAGAACAGCAAAAATGGCGTCAAGCGCAACAGACCCTTGAACAAACCCGTGCCCATGCACAGCATTTGGTGCATCGTGAAACGATCATTGCTGAGCAACTGGCAGCGTTTGGCGATTTCGGTCACGTGGCTGAGCACTATCAGCCGGTGTTTGACAATCTCAAGCAGTTTCTTGATTGCCAAGATGCGCTAGCCGCACTAAGTGATGAGCATAGACAGCGACAGCAGCAAGCCCAGCAATGGCGCCCTCAGCGCGATAAGCTTGAGCAGGATATTGCGCAAGTGGATGCCAGCAGTGACCAGTTAAAAACAAAACGAGCGGCTGCAGAACCCGATCGCCTGATCGCGGAGCAAGAAGCCGAACAAGCGCGCTATAGCCAATTGCAGTCGACCCGTCGTCTACAAGAGGCGGTTTTGAATGAAGCACATAACTGGCAATACTGGGACGAGCGCTGCCAACATAATCAGTTGGAGTTCGAAAAATTTGATGCCATTTTCCGCGATAGCCAAACCCACCTAACGCGTTTGAAAGACACGGTAACGCGCCAACAAGCTCAGGTTGACGAAGCACGTCACAGTTTGCAGCAAGCGATGGCCGTGATGGAGTTGGAAGACTTGCGTCAGGCGCTTAACGAGGGAGACCCTTGTCCGCTTTGTGGGGCGACTGAGCATCCTTACTTACACCATGCGCCTGTAGTGGAAAGCTTGATTGATCAGCAGCAAACGCGTCTTGCTGAGCTGCAAGCGACACTCAATCAAAGCCAAGCAGAATATTACTACTGGCAAAAGCAACACCAACAAAGTGAGCATGCATGTGCTGAGTTGCGAGAGCAGGGACAAGTGTGGCAGGCGGAGCGTGATCAGTACGAAAAAGGGCTGCGTGTTGCCATCGCTGCACTGGATAGTGACATCGACAGTCAGACGCCACTGCGTGATGTGCTCATCGATATTGAAGCCCGTGCCCAACAGACGCAAGCGGACTATGTGGCCTGTTATCAAGCCATGACCGAACGTCAGCAACAGCTTGCCCATATTCAGCAGATTGATGCGGCACTCAGTGAGTTGCAACAAGCTCGAGAGCAGCTTGTTGCCCGTCGTCATCACTTAGACCAAGCGCTAACCGAATGTGAAACACGCCTTAGCGCCATTGACGAACAATGGCACCAGCAACAAGCTCAGCGTGATAGTCGCTGCGAAGCACTCGATAAACAGCTAGGCAAAGGCCAATGGCAGGCCAGCTTACAACAAGTTGGCTCCGCACGTTACATTCGGCAAATGGAGCAAAAAATCCAGCAATACCGCGCTTTGCAAGCGGAGCGTGAGGGGATGGCGGAAGAAAAGCAGCGTACCGACACCGAGCTTGCCACGCTCACACAGCAGTGTCAGAGCTTGTCAGATGCCATTCAGTCACGTCAGACGCAGTTGGTGAACTTGGCCCAACAACATCAGCAGCGTATGGCGGCGCGACAAGCGCTGGTGGGCGATCAGGATCTTGCGAGCTTAGAAACTGAGTACAAATCACGCATAGACGTGCAGCGCCAGCGTCGAGCTGAGGCGGAAAAGGCGTATACGCAAGCCAGTGAACAACGCGCCAGCTTGCAAGCCCGTCAGCAAACTTTGCAGCAGCAACGGCAAGATGCTAATCAGCACTATCGTACCGCCGTTAGGCGTTGGATCCAGTGGCAACCTGCGCTGGGAATGAGTCAGTATACTTTGATGGCGCATTTATCATTGAGCGAGGCTTGGCGGGCGGATGAACGCCAAGCTTTAAACCAGATTGAGGCGCGCTATCAGGAAGCAAAAACACGCTTTGAAGAACGTGAACAGCAGCTAAATCATTGTCATCAGGCCATTGCGACCGCCAAAGCGTGGTTTGATGAACAAGCGCTGACAGATGACGAGACAGTCTTGGAGACGCAGCAAGCCGAGTGGCAACACGCGCAAGAGCAGGCTGAGCAGCGTGTGTTCGATATTCGTCATCGGCTGACGCAAGCCGAGCAGGCACGTCAGCAAGCGGGGAGTTTAACGGACAAAATTGATACCCAGCGCAGCAAAACGGAACAATGGCTAAAACTGGCCGACTTAATTGGCTCGGCCAGCGGTGCCAAATTTCGTAACCTTGCCCAATCACTCACACTCGCCCAGCTGGTGGAGATTGCCAACGAGCACCTTGCTTCGCTCTCCCCTCGCTACGCGCTGCAAACCGTACCCGACAGTTTGTTAGCATTGCAGGTGGTGGATCATGATATGGGAGATGAAGTGCGCAGCGTGGAATCCCTCTCTGGAGGAGAGAGTTTCTTGGTTTCTTTGTCGCTGGCACTGGCGCTCGCCTCATTAGCGGCAGATACCCGTCAGTTAGGATCGCTGTTTATCGATGAAGGCTTTGGCACCTTGGACCCTGACAGCTTAGAGATGGCGCTGTCGTGTCTCGATACCCTGCAGGCGGATGGACGCCAAATTGGTGTGATCTCTCATGTGAGTACGTTGGTCGAGCGGATTGGCGCCCAAGTTCGCGTAGACAGTCAGGGCGGAGGTGCAAGTCGCGTGCTGGTCACACAGCAAGGTGTTGGCTAGGTCACAGCATGCACAAAGGTTGGGGAATTTGCTCGCGCTGGGTCACAAAAATGTCATAATAAATCCACATAATGGCGCCAGTTAAATGATAACACTAGGTAATTATCATGGTTAGAAGGATTCTAGTTGTTGAGGACGAAGCGCCGATCCGAGAGATGCTGTGCTTTGTGCTGGAGCAAAAAGGCTACCAAACGGTAGAGGCCGAAGACTACGACTCAGCGCTGGCGCAAATTTGCGAGCCTTACCCGGAAATGATCCTCATGGATTGGATGTTACCGGGCGGATCGGGGATTAACTTGATCAAGCACCTTAAGCGCGATGAACTGACCCGACAAATTCCTGTAGTGATGCTGACCGCGCGTGGGGAAGAGGAAGATAAAGTCCGAGGCCTAGAAGTTGGCGCGGATGATTACATTACCAAACCTTTTTCACCGAAAGAGCTCATGGCACGCTTAAAAGCGGTGATGCGTCGCGTATCACCGACCACACTGGACGATGTGATTGATGTACAAGGCCTCAAGTTAGACCCTGTCTCGCACCGTGTGACGGCCAATGATGAACCGCTCGATATGGGGCCAACCGAATTTAAAATGTTGCACTTTTTTATGACGCACCAAGAGCGTGTCTACAGCCGTGAGCAGCTGTTGAATAACGTTTGGGGTACCAATGTGTATGTTGAAGATCGTACCGTTGATGTGCATATCCGGCGTTTGCGCAAAGCGCTTGAAGCGGGTGGCCATGATAAGTTAGTGCAAACCGTACGTGGCGCAGGATATCGCTTCTCGACACGCAACTAAAAAGATAGAAAGCGCTCCACATACGTTGGGGTGGATGGAGAGTAAATGGTCGAACGACTGTCTTGGAAGAAGCTAGCTTGGGAGCTGGCTTTTTTTTATTTGCCTTGGTTTATTATTGGCTGGCTGTTCGGTGGCCTGCCTTGGTTGCTATTGGGTGCAACGGTTGCCATGTTGCTTTGGCATCTGCATCAACAAATCAAACTGTCCGACTGGCTATGGAAAGATAAAAGCCTGACCCCGCCTTCAGGCACAGGCTCTTGGGAGCCATTGTTTAATGGCATTTATCGGCTTCAAAAACGTAATCGCCGCCGTCGCAAAGAGTTAGCAAACCTGATCCGTCGTTTCCGCAACGGGGCCGAATCCTTGCCCGATGCGGTGGTAGTCTTTGAAAGTGATGGCTCGATTGTGTGGTGTAACAAGCTGGCACAAGAACTCCTTGGCTTGCGAATGCCAGATGATAATGGCCAACATATCAGTAATCTTATTCGAGCGCCTGAGTTTGTCAGCTACATCGCCGAGGCAAATTACGATATACCGTTAGAAATGCGCTCCCACATCAACAGTGCGCGCACCTTAGAATTTCGTACCATGCCCTATGCCGAGGGAGAGTTCTTGATGGTGGTACGTGATATCACCCAACTCAAACAGCTGGAAGGAATGCGACGCAACTTCTTCGCCAATGTCTCACATGAACTGCGTACGCCAATGACGGTGTTGCGCGGATATCTTGAGATGACAGAAGATCCTGACATGGTGATAGGACCAATGTGGCCGAAAGCGCATGGTGTTATGACTGAACAGCTATCGCGCATGGAATCACTGGTTGAGCAGCTCCTGACGTTATCGAAAATTGAGGCGGCCGCAAAACCAGAATTAGATCACGATGTTGATGTGCCAGCCATGCTGGATGTTTTGCAAAAAGAGGCGCAAACCTTGAGTGGTGATCGTGAGCATGTGCTGACGTTTGATGTTGATAAGAGCCTAAAAGTAAAAGGCAATGACGACCAACTCCGCAGCGCGATTTCCAATTTAGTCTATAACGCGGTGAAGCATACCCCAGCGCAGGCGGCGATTTCCGTCAAATGGTATCGCACCGACAAAGGTCCGCGTTTAGAGGTCACGGATAGTGGCGAAGGCATTCCTCCGCAACACCTCGATCGCTTAACCGAACGCTTTTATCGTGTCGATAAGGCGCGCTCTCGTGAAACCGGTGGCAGTGGTCTGGGTTTGGCAATCGTCAAGCACGCCCTGAGCCATCATGATGCGGAGCTCGAGATCCAAAGTGAGGTAGGGATGGGCAGTACCTTTGCATTTACGCTGCCGGAGCGATTGGCATGTTAAGGTGGGGCATACTCTGTGTCAGCCTGCTTTGGACTGCACTGGCCCATAGCCATACGACCCAGTCAATGCTGCCGGAATATCAGCGTATCAGCGGCGTTTCGGGGAACCTAAACTCCGTAGGTTCGGATACCTTAGGCAACATGATGGCGGCGTGGTCCGACGGGTTTAAGCGTTTGTACCCGGGCGTAAATGTCCAGCTGCAAACCCCCGGCTCTGCCTCGGCGGCCCCCGCGCTGGTGGAAGGTACAGCACAACTTGGCCCAATGAGCCGTCCGATGCGGGTCAGTGAAGAAAATGCGTTCCAAGCTCGATTCGGTTATCCACCCACTGCTGTGCCGGTGGCGATTGATGCCATGGCGGTTTATGTCCACCAAGATAACCCACTACAGAGAATTAGCTTCAATCAGCTGGATGCTATCTTTTCGCGAACGCTCTGGTGTGGGGCGAGTGAGCCTATTACTCGATGGGGGCAGTTAGGGCTTACGGGGCGTTGGCAACCTCGCGATCTACAATTGTTTGGGCGTAACTCGGTATCCGGCACCTATGGCTACTTTAAACAGGCGGCATTGTGTCGTGGTGACTTTCGCGCCAACGTCAATGAGCAACCGGGATCGGCATCTGTGGTACAGTCCGTGGCCTCCTCATTAAATGCGATCGGATACGCGGGGATGGGTCACCAAGCGTCGGGGGCGAAAATGCTCGCCGTCGGTCATCCCGGTAAGCCTGCTGTTCTGCCGACTCAGCAGTCAATTCGCGATGGTGAGTACCCACTGACACGGTATTTATACCTCTATATCAATAAAGCACCCAACGCGCCGCTAGCTCCGCTTGAGGCCGCGTTTATGAGGTATATCCTCTCTGCACAAGGGCAAAAGGAAGTAAGCCGAGAAGGATATATTCCCCTCCCGGCGCAAGTGGTGCATGCGCAGCGCCACGCACTTGGATTGGATTAGTCGCTAAAACAAAGCGACCAGCCGGCCGCTTGCCAGTAGTCTTGCTCTGCGGTCAGGTCGGCCGCAAGCAAGCGATTATCACCCAGCCAGCCTTTGGGAAACTGCAGCTGCCAACCGCCGTTTTTATCGATAGTCACCGTAATCTTGGGGAGAGCTTCGTCATTGCGCTGTGAGTGCAACACACAGGCGAGCCGCAGTGCGCAGATAAGCGTTTCGATCAGTTTGGGTTTAAACAAGGTGAATTTGGGCATTTCTCCCAGCTTTAACGCTTTACGATGAAAGCGCGCAAGGGTTGCCAAGACGGTTTGTTGCTCTTGGTTAAAACCGGGTAGGTTAGTATTGCTGAGAATATACGCCGAATGTTTGTGATAGCCCGGATAACCAATGCTTAACCCCACTTCGTGCAATAAAGCAGCCCAATTGAGTAATCCAGCCAATTCCGTTTTTTTACTGCCTTGTTCGGGCTCGGCTTGTGCATAGAAGTGGGCGGCTGTCTGTTGCACCCGCCGTGCATGATCAAGGTCGACATTGTAGCGTGCAGCCATATCATCTGTGGTTCGGCCACGGATGTCGGTGCGTTGGAAGCGCTCTTCCATCTCATACAGCAAGCCTTCACGCAGAGCACCATCTGAGAAGCGCAATTCATCAATTTTGAGCGCGTCGAGAACACCGGATAAAATTGCCACCCCAGCGGCAAAGACCGGCTGCCTGTCTTCGGTCAATCCCGGTAAATCGATGCTGTCACTGTGTTTGAACTTTAATAGCTTTTCAATCACATTATCCAAGCGCTTGCGCGTGATAATGCCATCCTCATCGCCCAACCCAATCACCACCTCGCGAATGGCTTTAATGGTGCCCGATGCGCCTAACGCGACTTGCCATCCTGCTTTGCGATATTGACTCGCCAGACTTTCCAATTTTTGTTGGGTAGCCGTTTGGGCTGCGAGAAATTGCTTTTCACTCAGCGCGCCTTGTGGGAAAAAGCGTTCGTTATAGCTGACACATCCCATACGTTTACTATCAATAAATTCATGTGCATTTTTGGCTTGGCGTAATGTGTGTGTCCCAGCTATACGTACGTTATCTACCTCAATGCCATTAAGACGTTCGGCAAACATGGCTAAACAGTCGACACCACGTTGTATTGCATCGTCGCTTAGGCGCTGCTTTTTATCCAGCCCTGCGCCTAATCGTACCCGCTGCTTGTGGCGACTGATAATTTGTAGGCCTTGCCCGACCACGCGGGCAACCACCATATGAAAGCTATTAGAGCCAAGATCTACGGCCGCAATCTCTCGCGGCTTATCATTACTTGCTTGGGGGTGTGTCATGCTGCAACTTTTCCGCGTGTTTGAGTTCCTGTCTCTCCAACTGCTTGAGGAAATCGTAAGTCTCGATTTGCGATCGAATTTTTTTCTTGTTCCCTCGTTTAACATAGGTATTCGACATCTCCTTGTCGATGATACGCGCCTTGGTCCGATCGGAAAATTGGATCTCAAGGATGTCCATGATGCGATCTTTTAAGCGCGGATCGCGGATGGGTGCCCCGACCTCGATACGGTTATCGATATTGCGGGTCATCCAGTCGGCGGAAGAGATATAGACATCACGCTCACCGCCATTTTCAAACGCAAATACACGTGGGTGTTCTAAAAACCGATCGACGATACTGATTGCCTTGATATTTTGACTCACGCCTTTCACGCCCGGCACTAAAGAGCACATGCCGCGCACAATCATGCGGATTTTTACCCCTTCGCTGCTGGCTCGGTAAAGCAGGTTTACCAAGCTTTTATCGACAAGGTTGTTCACTTTTAAGGTGATCCCGGCCTTACGCTTGGCTTTCGCGTGTTCGATTTCGCGCTCAATCAGCTTTTGAATGCGGCGTCGAGAGTTACGTGGTGAAACGATCAAATGATTGAACTTGACCGGACGATAGGGGTTTTCGATAAACTCGAAGACCTTACGAATTTCAGACGTGATCTGCTGATCGGCGGTAAAGAGTGCAAAGTCGGTATAAATACGAGCCGTTTTTTCGTGGAAGTTACCGGTGCCAATGTGGCCGTAATCACGCAATTCGCCATTTTCTCGGCGTGAGATTAGGCAAAGCTTGGAGTGAATTTTAAGCCCCGGGGTACCAAATACGACCTTGACGCCAGCATCAGTGAGCACGCGCGACCATTCGATATTGGCTTCTTCATCAAAACGGGCTTGTAGCTCGACCACCACGGTCACACGCTTGCCGTTATTGGCTGCATCAATCATGGAGTTAATGATTCGCGAGTTCTTTGCCACTCGGTACACGTTAATGCGAATGCTGCGCACGGACGGATCAAAAGAAGCCTGACGGACCAGCTCTGTCATATGACGGAAGGTGTGGTACGGATAGTAAAGCAGGATGTCGCGCTCACGAATCGCGTCAAAAGCATTGTTATGTAATTGAAAATCGGCCGATTCGAATGGCGGCAGTGGCGAGTTTTCCAGATATTTTCGCCCGACGTTAGGAAAGCCGATAAAGTCGCGAAAATTATGATAACGCGCTCCGGGTAGGACGCTGTCATAATCAGAAATTTTCAGCACTTGGATGAGTTTACTCACCATTTCCGGCGGCATATCCCGTTGGTATACAAAACGCACCGGGAGGGCGGTGAGGCGTTGGTCCAAACTTTCCGACATATTTTCGAGTAGGCTGTGCTCCACCTCATTGGTGAGATCGTACTCTGCATCTCGGGTCATTTTCATGGCATAAGCATCGATCGTGTCATAGTCGAAGAAGCCGCTGAAAATTTGGTCGAGACATAGGCGAATGATGTTATCGAGCAAGATGATGGTTTTGCGCTGTCGTTTCCCCTTGGGCTCAGGGACTTTAATAAAACGGTCAAGATCATCTGTTGGGATCTCAATCAACGCATACTTGGGCTCTTCCCCTTCTTTTTTAAGCTGTACGGCGAGGTACGAGTAGGCATCTTTCAGAAAGCTCAATACATCGACGTCTTTGGTCAGCATAATAGGCGTAATGTAGGGCAGAATATTGCTGCGAAAATAGCGCTTTAGCCATTGAGATTGGTTATCGGTGAGCTGACGTTCGTTGACCAGAAAGATATTGCGGCGCGCCATCTCCAGCAAGATATCGTTGTAGAGGTGGTCGAAATCTTGGTTTAGTTTGACGACTTTCGCTTGAATTTTACTTAAAAGTTCTTTGGCATGACTGTCGACCCCACGCTCTTCGTCAATGATGATACGGCGTTTAACGTCCGCGAAACGCACTTGATAAAACTCATCAAGGTTGGAGGAGAAAATCCCCAAAAAACGAACACGTTCGATAATGGGGACGCTCTTATCGGCGGCTTCTTGGAGGACGCGTTCGTTAAAAGATAGCCAACTTAATTCTTTGTCGACGTGGTAAGTATCTAATGTCATAAAGCGTGAGAAAATCCTGTTCTACTGGGTGAAATTACTGTCAAACTCGACGATCAAATCGTCGGACAGTGCTTCAAGGGCTTCGTGTAACATGGAGACATCCGCATCCGGCGGAATATCCAGATAAAAATCAGCAGTAAATATTTGCCCACCGGTATTGGCTGCGCTTTGTGTTTGCGCATTGAGTTTATTAATAGTGATACCGTGAGCGGCCAGTAATTGGCTGAGTGTTTGAACAATGCCGCGACGATCGTTGCCCGTAACCGACAAGGTATGTGTGGTCGGGTTAGGGGTGACTGGTTTGGCGTCGGTGATCAGCAGCTGTAAGCCATCCAATTCGCGAAGGGCATGGACGAGCGCATCTGCATGGGTATCAGACACAGATAGATGGATGATCCCTGCGAATTGTCCGGCGAGTTGGCTAAGGCGGCTGGCTTGCCAGCTCCCGTGATACGTAAAAATGGTCTGTGAGATTTGATCAACCAGCCCAGCGCGATCGGGACCCATCAGTGTGATAACAAAATGTTTCATGCGTGATCCTTACGGCGATTGTCGAGTCAATTATTGAGGCCGGTCAAGGTGTTGTCTATGCTGCTTTGCAGTAAAGTCGCTAAACTGTGCCCAATATCAACCTGCGCCAGCCTAAAGCCCGTTTGTTTCATTTTTATTGCGTACAGCCCTCGGTGGTATCCCTGTTTAGAGTAGGGATGTCATAAAAATGTCATTGTAATGACATACAATTAAGGGCTTGATCTAAAACAAGAGGCACGAATGACCCACACTTCACCATCACTCAAAGATGCCAATCGAGTAAGACGTTTAAAAGACACGTTTACACGGCATACAGTACGTCTTGGTGGCGTGATGGTATTGGTCACTTTACTGCTCTTGTTCTTTTATTTGCTGACCGTCGTGTTACCGCTTTTTCATCAAGCGAGTATGACGCCGACCGGCCGTTTTAGTGTGCCAACACCAGCTACGCCGCACTTTATTGGCGCTGACAATCGTGAGCAGCTGGTTTATGCGCTTGATGACAGTGGCACCCTAACCGTAGCTCGTCGTCCTTTACAGGTCGACCAAGTTGCCACTGTGATGTTGGCGCGCAACTTATCAGATATTCCTCGTCCTGCGATGGCGACAGTCCCTGCCACCGCGCCCTTTATGGCTGTAGAAATCAAACCGGGGCAAGTAGGCGTTTGGCAGCTACGTTTTCGCGCTGAGTATGGCGATAGTACCTCGGTATTACCCAAGCTGCGCCGTATGGCGGCATTTCCTTTACCTGTGATACTGGACTCGTCGGCGCTACGCCAATTAGCGCTCGCTGTGCCAGACAGCTTACACGGCGAAAATATAGCCCCTGTTTTGGTGGCGGTGACACACACACAGGAGTTGGTGCTTTATCGGAGTGGACGGATTGAACGTCACTCACTGAGTGAGCCAGTTGATAATATAGCGCTCTCGCCTGACGGACAGCGCCTCTTTGTTCGCCAAGGCAGCACACTGACGGTGTGGCGAATTCACGAGCAACAGATGGCCGTACGTGAAACCATTAATCTTGCCAATGTGGTGGAGAGTCCGGTTCAGGCGATGACCTTGCTCGCAGGTGGGCGTTCGTTAATGTTACACCATCAAGATGGCGGCTTGAGTCAGTGGTTTGATGTGGTGAAAAGTGGCCAGCCATCGCTGACCGAAGTGCGGCTATTTCAGCCAGCTAAAGGGAAGTTTGTGGCCTCACCGGAGCTGCACCGTAAAAGTATTGCGGTTGCGGATGAGCAAGGGGGGCTGAGCTTGCTGCATGCGACCAGCGAAAAGCAACGTTATTTTGCGGCCATGCTCGATACCTTGCCGCAAGCAATGGCATTTTCTCCTCGTGCACAGGCACTGATTACCGCCACCGATGGTGTATGGCAATGGTTTGCTGTCGATAATCCACACCCAGAAGTTAGTGTTCATTCACTTTGGGAGAAGGTCTGGTACGAAGGGTACGCAGAGCCCCAATATGTGTGGCAATCCACTTCTGCGGATGACACGTTTGAAGCTAAATTAAGCGTGGTCCCGGTGATTTTTGGCACCCTGAAAGTGGCACTCTTTGCGCTTGTATTTGCCGTCCCGATGGCGATTGGTGCGGCGATTTATACTGCCTATTTTATGTCTTCGGGGTTACGTAAAGTCGTGAAGCCGACGGTTGAAACCATTGAGGCACTGCCAACCGTTATTATCGGCTTTTTAGCCGGGCTCTGGTTAGCCCCTTGGGTTGAGCAACACCTGCCCACGGTATTTTTACTGTTGCTGATGGTGCCACTTTGTTTGCTGGGTCTTAGCATGATTTGGCGAATGATCCCGCGCTATGTACGCCGCCGCTTACCGGACAACGCACAAATCTTGGTGATCATTCCGGCCCTGTTACTGATTGCCTTGGTGGCTTGGCAATTAGGTCCTTGGTTAGAACACCTATGGTTTGGCGGCGATGCGCGTCGCTTTATCACCCATGAATTAGGGATAGGCTATGACCAGCGTAACGCACTGGTAGTCGGTATTGCGATGGGCTTTGCGGTAGTGCCAACCATTTTCTCGATTGCGGAAGATGCCATTTTCTCTGTACCACCGCATTTAAAAAGTGGCGCGTTGGCCCTAGGGGCCACTCACTGGCAGACATTGACACGTGTGGTATTACTCACCGCAAGCCCTGGTATTTTTTCGGCGGTGATGATGGGACTAGGACGAGCGGTGGGTGAAACCATGATTGTACTGATGGCGACCGGGAATACGCCCATCATGGATTGGAATCTGTTAGAGGGGTTGCGCACTTTGTCCGCCAATATTGCGGTTGAAATGCCCGAGTCTGAGGTGGGGAGTTCCCATTATCGCGTGTTATTTTTAACCGCATTTATTCTGTTTGTATTTACCTTTGTGTTTAACACCCTAGCTGAACTCGTACGCCAACGCTTGCGCGACAAGTACAGTAACTTATAGGTGGGGATGAGAGCTCGTATGCGCGCATGGATGAAATCAGGAACCCCTTGGGTGTGGATAACCGCAGGCATGGTCAGTGTCAGCTTGATTGCGATCCTTGGTGTATTGCTTCTTATTGGTGCGCGCGGGTTGGGCTATTTTTGGCCTACGCCCATCACCCAGTTCACGCTCAATACACCCGAAGGCCAAGAAACGGTGATTGGGCAGATTTACCAAACGGACCGTGTCGACGCGACGCAACTGCAAGATGCTGGCATCACATTACCGGAAGATGCTACCCCAGATTATGCCCGTTTAGTGGTCAAAATCGGTAATCGCGAGCGTGAGGGAGTGGACTTCCGGCAGTTGTTGGCGTTTAACATTCGCAGCCAATTTACACCGGCATCATTAGCCATGATAGAGCGGGTCGAGAATGGGGTTTTCTATGGATGGCCTGTTGCGCTGGTAGATGAGAAAGGTACGCGCCATCGCCTAGATGAGGCGGATCTTGAGGCGCGACTTGATGCCTTGTCCGCGCGACGTGATGTGATTGATGACATTGAACGCGTCCACCTAGCCAGTGTCAATTATCAACTGGAACAGCTGCGTTTAGAGGAAAAACGCTGGGCCTTGGCCCATGCCGCAAATCGTGAGCCCCCAGCCCATATCGCAGAGCAGCGCGCGCAGCTATTGGACCAATATTCCCAGCTTGAGAAGAAGCTGGAAAGTTTACGGCATCACCAAGATGATGCCATGTTAGTGGTCAAAGATAGCCATCATGAAGAAGTGCTACTGCCACTTCGTAACGTCTTGGCGGTATGGTACCCCAACGCAATGAGCGGGGTTGAGAAGCTGCTCTTTTGGGGCCATCAAATTGGTGCGTTTGTCTCAGAGCCACCACGAGATGGTAATGCTTCTGGCGGCGTGTTTCCGGCCATTTTTGGCACCGTGTTTTTGGTGCTGTTGATGGCTGTGATTGTGACACCGCTTGGGGTGATTGCCGCGGTGTACCTTCATGAATATG
Organism: Salinivibrio sp. IB574; assembly: GCF_001996205.1. Taxonomy (NCBI): domain Bacteria; kingdom Pseudomonadati; phylum Pseudomonadota; class Gammaproteobacteria; order Vibrionales; family Vibrionaceae; genus Salinivibrio; species Salinivibrio sp. IB574. The sequence goes on from NZ_MUFN01000003.1 coordinate 22,322, forward strand.
CGCCAAAAACCGCGTTTACACGGATGATTAGGATTGCGGTCGTTAATTTGGCTGGGGTACCTTCGATCGTCTATGGCGTCTTTGGTTTGGGCTTTTTTGTCTATTTCATTGGTGGTTCGATTGATGAGCTCTTTTATCAAGCAGCTCAACCGGCCCCTGTCTTTGGAACGCCGGGCGTACTGTGGTCAGCGTTAACATTGGCGATTTTGACGCTGCCCGTGGTCATTGTGTCGACAGAGGAAGGGTTGGCACGTATCCCGACCAGTGTTCGTCATGGTGCGTTTGCATTAGGTGCCACCCAAGCCGAGACACTGTGGCGAGTTGTGCTGCCGATGGCAAGTCCGGCGATGATGACTGGGCTGATCCTCGCCGTTGCGCGTGCAGCCGGTGAGGTTGCGCCTTTGATGCTGGTGGGGGTAGTGAAAGTGGCACCTGCTTTGCCGGTGGATGGTAACTTCCCCTTTTTGCACCTCGAACGTAAGTTCATGCATCTGGGATATCATATTTATGATCTTGGCTTTCAGAGTACCCATATTGAATCGGCACGCCCTCTGGTATACGCCACCTCGTTTTTACTGGTGTCTGTGATTGTGGCGTTAAACCTTGCCGCTATCGGGATCCGCCATTACTTGCGTGAAAAGTATCGCGATTTGGAACAATAATGATGAGGCTCGACAACCTATGTTTTCGATAAACTCCCGAATTGGCCTGACGCCCGAGCTCGATTTGGCAAATTTGCCTGAAGAGCAAACCGCGCTGTCGATCCGTCATCTCAATTTGTACTATCAGCAAACACAAGCCTTGTTTGATATTAATATGCGGATCCCTAAGGGAAAGGTCACGGCGTTTATCGGCCCGTCCGGCTGTGGTAAGTCGACCTTGCTACGCTGTATTAATCGGATGAATGATCTGGTTGATGGCTGTCGTGTCCGCGGGGAAGTGACTCTGCATGGGCAAAATATTTACGATCGCGACGTTGATGTGCCCGCATTACGCCGCCAAGTTGGTATGGTGTTTCAGCGGCCCAACCCTTTTCCTAAATCTGTTTATGAAAATGTGGTGTTCGGGTTACGCCTGCAGGGTATCAATGATCCACGGGTGCTCGATGATGCGGTAGAACGAGCACTGCGAGGGGCGGCTTTGTGGAATGAGGTAAAAGACAGACTCAATGATAATGCATTTGGCTTGTCAGGCGGTCAGCAGCAGCGTTTGGTTATCGCCCGTGCGATCGCGATTGAACCAGAGGTATTGTTGCTCGATGAGCCCTCATCAGCGTTGGATCCGATTTCAACGTTGACGATTGAAGAGTTGATTAATGATTTGAAAAGCCAATACACCGTGGTGATCGTCACCCATAATATGCAACAAGCCGCGCGTGTCTCGGATCAAACCGCATTTATCAATATGGGGCGTTTGGTGGAATACGCGGACACGGACACCTTGTTTACGACGCCGAAAAATAAACAAACTGAAGACTATATAACTGGTCGCTACGGATAAGGAGCAGGCCTTGGACAACCATAACATCAGTCGCCACATTTCAGGGCAGTTTAATGCCGAGCTTGAAGCCATTCGAACCCATGTTTTAACCATGGGGGGGTTGGTCGAACGCCAACTGACCGATGCACTACGTGCCATGCATAACCAAGATGTCGATCTGGCGCGTCATGTTATTCGTGAAGATCACAAAGTCAATGGCATGGAAGTAGCGATCGATGAGGCGTGCACGCGAATTATTGCCAAACGTCAGCCGACCGCCAGTGACTTGCGACTGGTGATGGCGATCATCAAAACCATTACCGATCTTGAACGTATTGGTGATGTGGCGGACAGCATCGCTAAAATGGCACTGGATAACTCCAGTCACTCTCAGCAGCCTTTTCTCGTCTCATTGGAAGCGCTAGGGCAACGTGCGGCGAAGATGCTGCACGAGGTGCTGGATGCGTTTGCCCGTATGGATATTGAGGCGGCGATGCGGGTGTATCGCAAAGATGACTCCTTAGATCGTGAATACGAGGGTATCTTGCGTCAACTGATGACCTACATGATGGAAGACCCACGCTCAATTCCTAACGTACTGAAAGTGATGTGGTCAGCACGCGCCATTGAGCGTGTTGGCGATCGCTGTCAGAACATTTGCGAATACATCATTTACTTCGTGAAAGGAAAAGATGTTCGCCATATTCAAAAAGAAGAGCTGGAAAAACTGCTTAAATAAGGGTTAATCGTCTGACTCATCGTTGAGCCACTCGCTGACTTGATCGGGCACAAAGCTTTGATCTTCAAGTGGCATGCGGACATAGCCTTCTTTATTGATTTCAGGTAGCTCGACCTCGGGATAGGTGATTTCTTGATACGGGATCTGCGATAACAAGTGCGCAATGCAATTGAGCCGTGCGTGCTTTTTATTGTCCGCTTCGACCACCCACCACGGACTGTCTTTGGTGTCTGTGTAAGCAAACATACGATCTTTGGCCTCGCTATATTGCACCCAGCGGCTGCGAGACTCTAAGTCCATTGGGCTGAACTTCCAGCGCTTTATGGGTGTGCTAATACGTTCGGCAAAGCGTTTTTCTTGCTCGTCGTCAGAAACTGAAAACCAATATTTAATCAAGATTATGCCTGCACGCATTAACATGCGTTCAAACTCGGGACAGGTACGTAGAAACTCTTCGTATTCTTCGTCGGAGCAAAATCCCATCACCCGCTCAACCCCCGCCCGGTTGTACCAGCTGCGGTCAAACAGAACGATTTCACCACCGGCAGGCAGGTGCTCAACATAACGTTGGAAATACCATTGGGTACGCTCGCGCTCGGTGGGCTTATCTAGCGCGACGACGCGACATACACGTGGGTTGAGTTTTTCGGTAATACGTTTGATCACGCCACCCTTGCCCGCGGCGTCTCGCCCTTCGAATAACACCACCACTTTGAGGCGCTCTTGCTTGACCCACTCTTGCAGTTTGACTAGCTCGGTTTGTAGCTCCGTCAGTTTCTTTTCGTAGTGCTTTTTGCTGATTTTACTCGATGTTTTATCCGACAAGGGAAACTCCTTTTCACACCATTGTGCTTTTACGGTAGAAAACTCGCCTTTACGATGCAACGCTACCGCCTCGAGGGCGGCGCTCGCGCATCAAAATATCCGAGTCAGTCACAGTTCAATGTTGTGCCATAGCCTGTTGCACGCACTTACAAGTGTGCGGAAAGGGCTTTTATTTGCCGGATAATGGCGGGGTTGGTCATTGGGTAACAGGCATCATCACCTTCGCCCATGGTGGCCACAGCGCGGTGTTGAATGGCACTGGGTTGATCCATACGGGCAGATAAATGAATTTCACGCGCGCCGCAGTGGGAGAGAATCGCGGCAGCATTATCTGGCGTGACACCCGCGCCAGGCATGATCTGTAAAGCAGCCTGTCGGGTCATTTCTACCCAACGTTTCAGTGCCTCTTTACCTTGCTCTGCGCTGCTGGCTTGGCCCGAAGTAAGTACCCGCTCAATCGCAGGGCGCGCTAAAAGCGCTTCCAGTGCTGATTCAGGATCGGCGCAGTGGTCAAACGCGCGATGAAACGTCACGCCCATACCTTTGGCTTCTGCCAACATGTCATCGATAAGTGGCAAGTCGAGCCGTCCTTGGGCTGTCAGTGCGCCGATCACCACGCCCGCACATCCAGCTTGGCGTGCCATCGCAATATCCTTGAGCATGACTTCTGCTTCGTCACTGCTGTATAAAAAGTCTCCCTCACGTGGCCGGATAATGGCATAAATGGGAATATTCGCTTGTAGGGCGGCAAGTTGCATATAGCCGTAACTGGCCGTGAGTCCACCAAGGCGCAGTGCACTACACAGCTCGATGCGGTCAGCGCCAGCGCGCTCTGCCACCTTTAAAGAGCCAATACTATCAATACAAACTTCGACCAAGACAGACATACCACCCCTTAGTGAGCAACACAGTGTCAATAATAAAGGCTGTATTGTGACAGCAGGCAGGGGAATTACCTAGTAGAAGCGGTAGAAAGGAAAGGGAAGCGTGACAATGCAAGTCACGTGTCATGGGGAAATAGATACAAAAAGGGCCCGGTTTAACCGGGCCTCATTATTATCTCACATTGTCCAGTGCGTAGGGCACGTCACCTTTTGACCGTTAATAATTACAGGTCAGCAGAGTGCTCAGACAGGTATGCAGCAACACCTTCTGGTGAGTCTTTCATACCTGCTTTACCTTCTTCCCACTGTGCTGGGCATACTTCACCGTTCTTCTGGTGGAAGCTCAGTGCGTCAACCATGCGCAGCATCTCGTCGATGTTACGGCCAAGTGGCAGATCGTTCACGACTTGGTGACGTACAACGCCTTCCTCATCGATGAGGAAAGAACCACGGAAAGCAACACCTGCTTCTGGATGCTCTACGTCGTACGCTTTGCAGATTTCGTGTTTAACGTCTGCAACCAGTGGGTATTTAACCGCACCGATACCACCGTCTTCGATGGCAGTTTTACGCCATGCGTTGTGTGAGAACTGAGAGTCGATTGACACACCGATAACCTCAACGCCCTTCGCTTGGAAGTCTTGGAAACGCTTATCGAATGCAATCAGCTCTGATGGGCACACGAAAGTGAAGTCGAGTGGGTAGAAAAAGACAACAGCTTTTTTGCCTTTGGTGAACTCTTTCAGGTTGAAGTTTTCAACGATTTCGCCATTACCTAGAACGGCTGCGGCAGTAAAATCTGGTGCTTGACGACCTACGAGTACCATAACTCAGCTCCTAATTAAAAAGTTTGCCTGAAGATCAGGTTCCTATATAAGCGAGACAAACTATAGCTGACTTGCTACATTGAAAAAAGTGGAATTAATAGATTGTTATAATCGAAAAAAACGATTGTATAAAGTTTGACAGAATGAACAAATATCCATCACTTAAGCAGCTACACTATCTGGTTACCTTGTCAGAAACTCGCCATTTTGGCGAGGCGGCGAAACTGTGTTTTGTTAGCCAATCGACCCTCAGTGCCGGGATCCAAAACCTAGAAGAGTTGATTGGTGCTCAGCTCATTGAAAGAGACAATAAAACCTTGGTGCTGACTGGCATGGGAGAGGAAGTGGTACGCCGCAGCCGCGAAATTCTTGCCCGAAGCCAAGATTTAATGGAGCTCACCCACGTTCAGTCTGATCCTATGCATGGCAAAGTCCGTTTAGGCTGTATTCCGACTATCGCTCCGTTTTTACTCTCCGACGTCGTCCAGCAGGTTAACCAGCGCTATCCCAATTTAGATCTCTTGTTACGAGAAGATACCACCGCGAACTTGCTTACCGCGCTCAAACACGGCGAAATGGATGTGCTGATTTTGGCCTTACCGATGGATATCGGCGCCATGACCAGCCGCATTGTTGGCCGTGATCCTTTCAAGATGGTGATGAGCCGCAAGCAAGCCGCGCAATTAACGCTGCCGGTGGATTACGATGCCTTACCCGATGAGTCGGTGTTTTTGCTCGAGCGCGAACACTGCCTCACGGACCATGCGGTATCTGCCTGCCAAATGACGGCCTCACAGAAGATTAACCCGTTTATGGCGACCAGCTTACATACCTTGATCCAGATGGTCGCCAACGGCAATGGCGTCACATTTATTCCGCAAATGGCGATTGATCATGGCTTAATCGATAATCTCGACGTGCACCTAGAAATTCCCCCCGGACGCGCCGCGTATCGTGAAATCGGCATGGTGTGGCGTCCATCATCGAGTCGTATTGATACNNNNTAGCAAAACAATCAGCATGTTTCTCTGCAATAAAACCTCCTCCAGTGAAATAGAATCGTTGGATTATTATCACGCCAGTGAGTCGGTTTATAATCAACGCATCTTGCTGTTTCGATTAACTGGCTGATAATCATAAATTTATTATCTCACCCACACATCTTTTGTCGCTTTATGTGTAATTAAATTACGTAATGAGTTACAAAGAGGTGACAAAAATATGATCTGCGTAGCAGGTTTATATCCTCCTAATAATTCGTACAAAAAAATCAATTCGAGCTAATACTCTATTTTATTTAACTTGCTGTTTTACTTGCATTTATGTGTTTTTTGTTGCGAGGTTGAAATGAATCTCTAGTTGATTTTTACGCCAAACTACGCCAACTTGATTAAACAGTGACCACATTGTCTAGAAAAGTTGCAGTGTGGCGGAATAATCATTTTTGTTGTGATTGGATTACAACTGAGGCCAGGGAGGCAACATGACTGAAGCGTGTTCAACGTTACGTGAATCGCTGGTGCTGACAGAAGCGTTATCACCGGAACAAGCTGAAATACTCACCGATGATGCGTTATGTTTTGTGGCGAGTCTCGCTGATAAGTTCGCATCACGCGTGCCTGAACTGCTCGCGGCGCGAGAAGTCCGTCAGCAGCGCATTGACGCAGGCACCTTGCCAGACTTTTTACCCGAAACCGAATCAATTCGCCAAGGGGACTGGACCATTCGTGGGATCCCCAGCGATCTGCAAGATCGCCGGTTAGAAATCACCGGACCTGTCGATCGCAAAATGGTGATTAACGCACTGAATGCGAATGTGAAGGTCTTCATGGCAGACTTTGAAGACTCATTTGCACCGGCGTGGCCACAAGTGGTTGAGGGGCAGCGAAATTTGCGTGATGCGGTCAACGGCACCATCAGTTATACCCACCCAGATACCGGTAAGCGTTATCAGCTCAATGATAATCCGGCTCGGCTGATCTGCCGCGTGCGTGGCCTTCACCTCACTGAAAAGCATGTAGAGTGGCAGGGCAAACCCATTCCAGGCGCTTTATTCGACTTCGCTTTGTACTTTTTCCACAACTATCGTCGCTTATTGGAGACCGGCTCGGGTCCATACTTTTATGTGCCGAAGTTACAAGCCTATCAAGAAGCCGCATGGTGGAGTGACGTCTTCTCATTTGCTGAAGATGAATTTGGTCTAAGCCGTGGCACCATTAAAGCCACCGTATTGATTGAGACCCTACCTGCCGTGTTTGAGATGGATGAAATTCTTTACCATCTTCGCGACCACATTGTGGCTCTAAACTGCGGCCGTTGGGATTACATCTTCAGTTACATCAAAACCTTGCGTAATCATCCGGATCGCGTATTGCCGGATCGCCAAGTCGTGACCATGGATAAACCTTTCCTCAATGCTTACTCCCGTTTGTTGGTAAAAACTTGCCACAAGCGCGGTGCATTAGCGATGGGCGGTATGGCTGCGTTTATTCCCAGTAAAGATCCGGCTGAAAACCAGCAGGTGCTGGATAAGATTGAAAAAGATAAAACCCTCGAAGCCAATAACGGCCACGACGGTACATGGATTGCGCACCCGGGGCTGGCAGATACCGCTAAAGCGGTGTTCGATCGCGTACTGGGTGACAAGCCTAACCAGTTACATATCTCCCGCGAGCAAGACGCGCCGATTACCGCCGCCGATCTCCTTGCTCCTTGTGACGGAGAGCGCACCGAAGCGGGAATGCGACACAACATTCGGGTCGCGGTGCAATACATCGAAGCATGGATCTCAGGCAATGGGTGTGTGCCGATTTATGGATTAATGGAAGATGCGGCCACTGCCGAGATTTCACGTGCGTCGATTTGGCAATGGATCAAACACCAAAAGCCATTGAGTAATGGCCAAGTAGTTACCAAAGCATTGTTTGAGCAATACCTCAGTGAAGAGATGAAAGTACTGGAACACGAGTTAGGGGCCGATGTCTTTGCCCGCGGGCAATATCAGCAAGCAGCCGCCTTGATGGCACAGCTGACGACCAGTGATGAGTTGGTCAACTTCTTAACCCTACCTGGGTATCAGTATTTGCCATAGTGGCACGGAAGCAACACAACAAAATGGATTGACAGGACTGGGCTTGCGCCCGAGAAATAAGAGGAATGGAACATGACTTTAACTCGCCAACAACAAATCGCTCAACTGGAAAAAGAGTGGGCAGAAAATCCACGTTGGAAAAACGTAAAACGGACTTACAGCGCGGAAGAGGTGGTGAACCTACGCGGCTCTTTTGTCCCAGAAAACACCATTGCCAAGCGCGGTGCCGCTAAGCTTTGGGATCTTGTCAATGGTGAGGCCAAAAAGGGCTATGTGAATTGCCTTGGTGCACTCACTGGTGGGCAAGCTGTCCAGCAGGCCAAAGCGGGGATTGAAGCCATTTACCTCTCCGGCTGGCAAGTAGCGGCGGATAACAACACTGCCTCAAGCATGTATCCAGACCAATCACTGTATCCCGTCGACTCTGTGCCTGCGGTGGTGAAGCGTATTAATAATGCTTTTCGCCGTGCCGACCAGATCCAATGGTCGAAAGGGGGCAGCCCGGAAGATGGCATTGATTACTTTTTGCCGATTGTTGCCGATGCAGAAGCAGGCTTTGGCGGCGTACTCAACGCGTATGAGTTGATGCGCAGCATGATTGATGCAGGTGCCGCTGGGGTGCACTTCGAAGATCAGCTCGCGTCGGTGAAAAAATGTGGCCACATGGGGGGCAAGGTATTGGTGCCGACCCAAGAAGCGGTGCAAAAACTAGTGGCAGCGCGTTTAGCAGCGGACGTTGCAGGGACAGATACCTTAGTCATTGCGCGCACCGACGCCAATGCGGCAGACTTGCTGACGTCGGATTGCGACCCCTACGATAAGGACTTTATTGTCGGCGAGCGTACGGCTGAAGGCTTTTACCGTGTGCGTGCGGGGATTGAGCAAGCCATTTCTCGCGGCTTGGCCTACGCGCCGTATGCCGATTTAGTTTGGTGTGAAACGGCAAAACCTGATTTAGAAGAAGCGCGTCAATTTGCCGAAGCCATTCACGCCAAATACCCCGATCAATTGCTGGCTTATAACTGCTCTCCGTCATTTAACTGGGAGAAAAACTTGGATGCAGACACGATTGCCCGTTTCCAACAAGCGCTTTCAGACATGGGCTATAAGTATCAGTTCATCACCTTAGCGGGTATTCATAACATGTGGTACAACATGTTTGATTTAGCCCACGCTTATGCGCAAGGTGAGGGGATGCGTCACTATGTCGAAAAAGTACAGCGCCCAGAGTTTGAAGCGGCTGAACGAGGCTACACCTTTGTGGCGCATCAGCAAGAAGTGGGCACGGGTTATTTCGACCAGATGACCAACACCATTCAAGGTGGTCAATCGTCGGTGACAGCGTTGACTGGCTCAACTGAAGAAGATCAGTTCTAACCCATGCGGATGGGACAAAACGGGGAGTGGTGACACTCCCCTTTTTTTATTCGTCGGCCTCCATAGGCTCAGTTTCTTCTTGGATTTCCAACAAGGTTGAGGCTATGGCAACAAAATCGCTGTCGGTAATAATGCCAACTAACTTCTGATTTTTAATCACAGGCAAACAACCGATTTTGCGCTCTAGCATGGTCAAGGCGGCTGCGCGTAGAGAGGCTTCTGGATCCACCGTCACCAGTTGACGATGAGCAAAATGCGACAGGGGCGTATTCATTTCGTTGTCCCCGTTAGTCGCTTTACCTAACGAAGAGGCTTGAGCGGATAGCACGTCGCGTTGCGTCACGAGTCCTACCAGTCGCTGCGCATCATCAACCACAGGTAAATGACGAAAGCGTTCGGCACTCATCAGCGTATGAGCGTCGGCCAAGGTGTGTTCCGGGGAGAGCGTATGTGGATGCCGGGTCATCATGTCATCAACGATAAACATGGCACCTCCTTACAGTCAGACAGGGAAGGGAAGCTATACTTACACTCTAGTCTACCTAGCACTAATTCGACGTGATACGTATCAAGGATAGTTGTTATAAAAGGCAGGCGAAGTGCAATAAGATGTGACAGTTTAAGCGGCGACTAATCCTCCACCTTGCTTGATATTCACCGTGGTGAACCTATACTAGCGGCCTGCTTTTTATCTAGGCAAATGTCATGCAATTATCCGATTTTCACTTTGAACTTCCCGATGAGTTAATTGCACGCTATCCGCAGCCGGATCGCAGTGCAAGTCGCTTATTGTCACTCGATGGCACAAGCGGTGAGGTGGTACATCGTCAGTTTAAAGATATCCTCGAGCTGGTTGAGCCTGGGGATTTGATGGTGTTCAACAACACACGAGTGATCCCCGCGCGTGTGTATGGCCGCAAAGCGTCGGGCGGTAAAATAGAGGTGCTGGTGGAGCGCGTGCTCGACGAACGTCGTTTCCTCGCCCACGTGCGCGCGTCTAAAGCCCCCAAACCCGGTGCCGAATTATTCCTTGGCGATGACGGACAGATCCCTGCAGAGATGGTGGCACGCCACGATGCTCTGTTCGAAATCCAGCTAAACGGCGAAAAAGGCGTGGTAGATACGCTTAACGATATCGGCCATATGCCGTTGCCGCCATACATCGACCGCACTGATGAAGAGAGCGATAAAGAACGCTATCAAACTGTGTATAACCAAAAGCCCGGGGCAGTTGCTGCGCCAACGGCGGGGTTACACTTTGACGATGCCATTATGGCTGCGCTTAAAGAAAAAGGCGTCAATATAGCGTTTGTTACCTTGCACGTCGGCGCCGGAACATTCCAGCCCGTGCGCGTTGATAATATCGAAGAGCACGTAATGCATGCAGAGTATGCGGAAGTGCCACAAGAGGTTGTTGATGCGGTGAACCACACACGTGCGCAAGGTAAACGCGTGATTGCGGTGGGAACCACCTCGGTGCGTTCACTGGAAAGTGCGGCACAAGCGGCGAAGCAAAACGGTGAGCCGTTGGCGCCATTTTTCAACGATACTCAGATTTTTATCTATCCTGGTTATCAATGGCAGCTGGTAGACGTGTTAGTGACCAATTTTCACTTGCCGGAATCAACCTTGATCATGCTGGTGAGCTCTTTTGCCGGTTACGAACATACGATGGCCGCCTATCGTGCGGCAGTTGAAGAGCGCTATCGCTTTTTCAGCTACGGCGATGCCATGTTTATTACCCGTCAGCAAGACGCTGACTCATCGACAACGACACGAGATTAACTGCTCGTGCGATGCTTGCGGCAGGATAAACCTTGCACGCATAAGACACACGCCAGACTGTTTCTCTGGCACTGAGGAGGATTCGTGGAATACGAACTGAAGAAAACCGACGGACGCGCCCGCCGTGGCCGTTTGATCTTTGAGCGCGGGACTGTAGAAACCCCAGCATTTATGCCGGTAGGAACGTACGGGACCGTAAAAGGAATGACCCCAGAAGAAGTTAAAGGAACCGGTGCCGAAATCTTGCTTGGCAACACCTTCCACCTTTGGCTGCGTCCGGGTCAAGAGGTAATGCGACTGCACGGGGATTTGCATGACTTTATGCAGTGGCAAGGACCCATCTTGACCGACTCTGGCGGCTTCCAAGTCTTCAGCTTGGGCGATATCCGTAAAATCACCGAAGAAGGGGTCCATTTCCGTAACCCTGTGAACGGTGATCGCATCTTTATGGATGCGGAAAAATCGATGGAGATCCAATACGACCTTGGCTCAGACATCGTGATGATTTTTGATGAGTGCACCCCCTACCCAGCGACACACGCGGAAGCGAAAAAGTCGATGGAGATGTCACTACGCTGGGCAAAGCGCAGCCGTAATCACTTTGACAAATTAGGTAACAAAAATGCGCTGTTCGGTATCGTGCAAGGTGGTGTATATGAAGACCTGCGCGATGTATCGGTCAAAGGGCTCACTGAGATTGGCTTTGACGGTTATGCTGTCGGTGGTTTGGCTGTAGGTGAGCCAAAAGAAGACATGCACCGCATCTTGGAGCATACCTGTCCGCAACTACCAGAAGATAAGCCCCGCTATCTGATGGGCGTGGGTAAGCCTGAAGATTTGGTGGAAGGCGTTCGTCGTGGCGTAGACATGTTTGATTGTGTGATGCCAACCCGAAATGCCCGTAACGGCCACCTCTTTATTACCGGCGGTGTGATCAAGATCCGTAATGCGAAACATAAAAGTGATACCTCGCCTCTGGATCCAGAGTGTGACTGTTACACTTGCCGCCATTACAGCCGTGCTTACTTGCACCATTTAGACCGCTGTAACGAAATTCTTGGTGCGCGCCTCAATACCATCCATAACTTACGTTACTATCAACGAGTGATGGAAGGTTTGCGTCACGCGATTGACGAAGGTAGATTAGATGCCTTTGTAGAGGATTTCTACGCGCGTCGTGGCAAGGAAGTGCCGCCGCTCGACTGATTTCGAATTCAACAACTAGAACGAGGACGTGATTGAATGTTTATCTCACAAGCTCACGCAGCCGCTGAAGCCGGACCACAAGGTGGTGGTATGCAGCTATTTATCATGCTTGGCCTTTTTGCGGTGATTTTCTACTTTATGATTTACCGCCCGCAAGCCAAACGTGTTAAAGAGCACAAGAACTTGATGGCTTCTATGAGCAAAGGGGACGAAGTACTGACCGGTGGTGGTTTGGTGGGTAAAATCACCCAAATCGCTGAAGACAATGATTTTATTGTCATCGCCCTGAACGACGACAACGAAGTGACGATTAAAAAAGACTTCGTGACCGCTGTTCTACCTAAGGGTACCATCCAGTCTCTTTAATTCTCGCAACCATAAAGGATGCATGCTGTGCTAAACCGTTATCCTTTGTGGAAGTACATCATGTTGCTGGTAATCTTGGTTACCGGCATCGTGTATGCGCTTCCCAATTTATACGGTGAAGATCCAGCAGTACAAATTTCCGGGGCGCGTGGCGCCTCGGTAGATATGACTGCGCTGGACTCCATCAAACAAACCCTCGAATCCAACGATCTTTCCTATCAATCTATCGCGCTCGAAGACGGCACCGTGTTGGCCCGCTTTAAAGACACTGAGACCCAAATCAGTGCTCGCGATCTTCTGATGTCCCGTTTTGATAGCAACGACTATGTGGTGGCTTTAAACCTGGCTCCGGCGACGCCGACTTGGCTAGACGCGCTGGGTGCTACGCCAATGAAGCTTGGTCTTGACTTGCGTGGCGGTGTGCACTTTCTCATGGAAGTGGACATGGACGCGGCACTCGAAAAGCTGATGACGCAGCAGGAAGACAGCTTCCGTACTGATCTGCGCGAAGCGCGTATTCGCTACCGCGGCATTCGAATTGAAGATAATACCCGCGTTGTGGTGCTGTTGCGTAATGCGCAAGACACAGACAAAGCACTTGAGCTACTGTCGAACAACTATCTGGATATGAACTTCTCGGTAGATGACGATCAAGGCAAACTGACCGCCGTCTACAAAGAAGAGCGCCTGAAAGAAATTCGTAATTACGCAGTGGCCCAAAACATCACCATTTTGCGTAACCGTGTGAATGAGTTAGGTGTGGCCGAGCCATTGGTGCAACGTCAAGGCGCAAGCCGGATTGTGGTTGAGCTTCCGGGTGTACAAGATACGGCGCGTGCGAAAGAAATTCTTGGCGCGACGGCGACCTTGGAATTTCGCGAAGTGGATCAAGACGCCGACTTGTCTGCTGCTATGGCTGGCCGAGTGCCGCCGGGTAGCGAGCTGATGATGACCCGTGATGGTCGTCCAACCGTGTTGAAAAAGCGCGTGATCCTGACCGGGTCTCATATTACCGATGCGAGCTCGTCACGTGACGAATACAGCCGTCCTCAAGTCAATATCTCGCTAGATAGCGAAGGTGGCGACAAGATGTCGGACTTCAGTAAACGCCATATTGGTGAACTGATGGCAACGGTTTTCGCTGAGTACAAAGACAGCGGAGAGCGCGACGAAAACGGCAAAGTGATCTTGGAAAAACACGAAGAAGTGATCAACCAAGCGACGATTCAATCGGCGTTGGGGCGTAACTTCCGGATTACTGGCATCGACTCGCCCGCAGAAGCGCACAACCTCGCGTTGCTGTTACGTGCAGGTGCCTTGATTGCTCCCATCTCTATTGTTGAAGAGCGCACCATTGGTCCATCTATGGGGCAGCAAAACATCAATATGGGTGTGCAAGCCTGTATCTGGGGATTGGTCGCGGTGATGATCTTCACCTTGATTTACTACCGTCGCTTTGGCCTTTTTGCTAACTGTGCGTTATTTGCGAATATCGTGCTGATCATCGGTATCATGTCTTTGATTCCTGGGGCGACCATGACGCTACCCGGCATTGCCGGTATTGTCCTCACCGTGGGGATGGCCGTGGATGCGAACGTACTTATCTTTGAGCGTATCCGCGAGGAGCTGATTGAAGGGCGTAATCCACAACATGCGATTGATCGGGGTTACTCCAATGCCTTCAGTACCATTGCTGATGCCAACATCACCACATTGATCACTGCCATTATCTTGTTTGCAGTGGGTACAGGGGCAATCAAAGGCTTTGCTGTGACGCTGTCGATCGGTATTTTGACCTCAATGTTTACGGCCATTATCGGTACACGTGCGCTGGTTAACCTGGTGTACGGCGGTAAACGCGTCAAGAAACTGTCGATTTAAGGGAGCCAAGCATGTTTCAAATTTTTAAACCAGACATGTCGATCAACTTTATGCGTTGGTCCAAGTTGGCCTTCGTTTTTTCGCTTGTCATGATTGCCGCGTCTGAATGCGCCGGATTGAGTTTGTGGGTCCAAACGTCGGGGACGAACTGACCGAAGCGGGTGGTCTGGCGATCATCATTGCCTTGGTTTGTATTTTGATCTACGTCTCATTCCGCTTTGAGTGGCGTCTGGCAGCCGGTGCGGTTATGGCGTTGGCGCATGATGTGATCATCACCTTAGGGATCTTCTCACTGTTCCAAGTGGAAGTGGACTTGACCATTGTTGCCGCGTTGCTAACGGTGGTGGGTTACTCGTTGAACGATACCATCGTGGTATTTGACCGGATTCGTGAAAACTTCCGTAAGCTGCGTAAAGGTGAGTCGGATGAGATTATCAATGCCTCTATCTCACAAACCTTAAGCCGGACCACGATTACATCCGGGACCACGTTGTTTGTGGTCATCGCCCTATTCACCTTGGGCGGCTCAATGATCCACGGGTTTGCCATGGCATTGCTGATTGGTATCACGGTAGGTACGTATTCTTCGATTTACGTTGCGTCAGCGTTGGCGCTGAAATTGGGGATTACTCGCGAGCACTTGCTGGTACCCGAGGTGGAAAAAGAAGGTCAAGAGTTCGACTCTATGCCTTAATGCTGTCGGCTACCGACTCGGTGGCCGTGGCTTTACCATTCAGTTTGGTAATAAAAAAAGCGGCGCTCGATGAGCACCGCTTTTTTCTTTTTTCGTCTGTCGTGTCGATTATTTCTTCATCGACTCAGGCGCATTCTCACGCACTTTTGCCAGCATACCTTTCACGATACGTGGGTTACCACTGACAATGTTGCCTGAGTGCATGTAATCGGTGCCGCCACTAAAGTCGGTACAAATCGCACCCGCTTCACGAGCAATCAGCTCACCGGCCGCAAGGTCCCACGGCTTAAGGCCAAGCTCAAAGAAACCGTCCACACGGCCAGCGGCCACGTAGCACAGATCCAAGGCTGCTGAACCGGTACGACGGAAGTCTGCACAATCAACAAACAAAGCACTGATCACGGCCATAAAGCCTTCAGCATGTTGCTTCGCTTTGAAGGGGAAACCCGTCGCGAGGATAGTGCCGTTCAGATCTTTTGCGCTGCCGGTACGGATACGTTTGTTGTTAAGTTGCGCGCCAGCACCGCGTTGTGCGGTGAATAGCTCGTTACGCATTGGGTCATACACGCAGCCGATTTCGGTGCGGCCTTTAATGCGCACAGCGATAGAAACGCTGAAGTGAGGTAAGCCATTAACGAAGTTAGTGGTGCCATCCAGTGGGTCGATGATCCATTGATAGTCGCTATCTTTACCTTCCGCAACGCCAGATTCTTCACCAACGATGGTGTGGTCAGGGTAGGACTTCTTGATAATGTCGATGATGATTTGCTCAGCACCTTTGTCCACATTGGTGACAAAGTCATTGGTGCCTTTTTGCGCGGTTTCGATGTTGTCTCTGTGTTCTGCAGATTTAGCGATAAAGTCGCCAGCCTTCCGTGCAGCACGGACGGCGATGTTTAGCATCGGATGCATACGATTTTCCCAACGGATGTTAAAGAACGAAAGCGGGCGCGAGTATAACAGAGCTGGATGAAAAGGAAAGTGGTTATTTTTTCATCGCCACGGATCAGGCAATTAGCGCGGTAACATGTTTTTCGTCAATAGTCGCTCTTGTCCTAGCTGAGAAGTATTATCGATTGCACTGTGATAAACTGCGCAGATCTTTCAGACCTCTGCTTGCGGGTAGTCAAAGCCAATAATTACCCCAGTAGTGCAAGAGACGACGATAACACCATGCTAGATCAAATTCGCGTAGTGCTAGTGGGCACTTCCCACTCCGGCAATATCGGCTCGGCGGCACGAGCCATGAAAGTAATGGGCTTAAGCCGTATGACCCTAGTGGCACCTCAATGTGACGTTGATGGACAAGCCATTGCACTGGCTGCCGGTGCCAGTGATATCGCCAATAACGCGCGAGTGGTGGACACGCTTGAAGAAGCCGTGGCCGATTGTGGCTTGGTGATTGGGACCAGTGCACGCAGCCGAACGCTAGAATGGCCGATGCTAGATGCCCGCGAGTGTGGGAAAAAGGCCTTGTCTGAAGCACCGTCTCATCCGGTTGCGATTGTGTTCGGCCGTGAGCGCACAGGACTCACAAATGAGGAGTTGCAAACCTGTCATTATCATGTCGCGATTCCTGCCAACCCAGATTATAGCTCGTTGAATTTGGCCATGGCGGTGCAAACACTCTGCTATGAGCTGCGTATGGCATGGTTAGAAAGCCAAGCGTATCAAGGCGAGAGTCAGGTTCAAGACTATCCGCTTAATGAAGAGCTAAGCCGTTTTTACCAACACCTTGAAAAGGTGTTAACCCAAACCGGTTTTATTCGTAAACAGCATCCTGGCATGGTGATGACCAAATTGCGTCGTCTGTTTAATCGCGCAAGGCTGGAGAGCCAAGAGCTTAATATTCTGCGCGGCGTCTTGTCGTCGGTTGAAAAAGGGACCCGGCCAACAGACGCATCACCATCCAATAAAGAGAATTCATAACGGCATTGATCGATTTCATTGGCACGACGTAATAGGGCAAATAAAACCTGACTAAATTACTCAGGTAAATACTTGACCAAAACACTCAAGTATGTAACCATTTGACCATCTATTCACCACAGGTAGCGTGTTATGAGACTGACTTCGAAAGGCCGTTATGCGGTAACCGCGATGCTCGATGTCGCCCTTCATTCTGAGCAGGGCCCGGTGCCACTGGCGGACATTTCTGAGCGTCAAGGCATTTCATTGTCTTACCTTGAGCAACTTTTCTCTCGCCTGCGCAAGGCGGGGCTAGTGAGCAGTGTTCGTGGCCCAGGCGGTGGTTATCGTCTTGGTGTAGAAGCCACTGATATCGCGGTAGGTGCCGTGATCGCGGCGGTTGACGAATCCGTAGACGCCACTAAGTGCCAAGGTAAAGCTGATTGTCAAGGCGGTACTCGCTGTTTGACGCATACCTTGTGGCGCGATTTAAGTGCCCGTATAAGCGGTTTTCTAAATGACATCACGCTCGGTGAGCTGATGCAAGATAACGAAGTGAAGCAAGTAGCAGATCGTCAGGACGCTAAACTGGATGCCACCTTGGCGCCCAGACATTCTTTTAGCTCACAAGTAAAGCAAGACAGTGCCACCATTGGTGTCAATGTTCGCTCCTGATGACCATGTCGGTGTAATTGGAGAAAAACATGAAATTGCCCATTTATTTTGATTACTCAGCCACGTGTCCGGTTGACCCGCGTGTGGCTGAAAAAATGAGTCAGTACCTGACTATGGACGGGTTCTTTGGTAACCCGGCCTCTCGCTCGCACCGTTTTGGCTGGCAGGCAGAAGAAGCGGTGGATACCGCTCGTGAGCACATCGCGAACTACTGTAATGCTGATCCTCGTGAAATCGTCTTTACCTCTGGTGCGACCGAGTCTGACAACTTGGCAATTAAAGGCATCGCTCACTTCTACGCGAAGAAAGGCAAGCACGTCATTACTTGTAAAACCGAGCATAAAGCGGTGTTGGACCCATGCCGTCAACTCGAGCGTGAAGGTTTTGAAGTTACCTACCTTGAGCCAGAAGAAAATGGCTTGGTAGACATGAAAAAGCTCGAAGCAGCGATGCGTGACGACACAATCTTGGTGTCTATCATGCACGTGAACAACGAGATCGGTGTGATTCAAGATATCGCGGCCATTGGCGAACTGTGCCGTGAGCGTAAGATCATGTTCCATGTCGATGCGGCGCAATCTATCGGTAAACTGCCTATCGATGTGCAAGAAATGAAAGTGGACCTGATTTCATTCAGCGCCCACAAAGCCTACGGACCTAAGGGTATCGGGGCGCTGTATGTTCGCCGTAAACCTCGCGTGCGTATCGAAGCGCAAATGCACGGTGGTGGCCACGAACGCGGTATGCGTTCAGGTACACTCCCTACCCACCAAATCGTGGGCATGGGTGAAGCGTTCCGTATTGCCAAAGAAGAGCGTGAAAAAGATTACCAACACGCACTGGCATTGCGTAACCGCTTCTACGAAGGCGTTAAAGATCTGGAAGAAGTCTACGTCAACGGTGATATGGAACAGCGTGTCCCACACAACCTAAACGTAAGCTTTGCGTTTGTTGAAGGCGAATCTTTGCTGATGGCATTGAAAGACCTGGCCGTTTCTTCAGGCTCAGCCTGTACGTCAGCAAGCCTTGAGCCTTCTTACGTATTGCGTGCACTGGGACGTGACGATGAGCTTGCACACAGCTCACTGCGTTTCTCATTTGGCCGCTTCACCACTGAGGAAGAAGTGGACTACGCGGTTGAAAAAGTCCGCGAAGCGGTTAACAAACTGCGTGAAATGTCTCCATTGTGGGATATGTACAAAGACGGTATCGACCTAAGTACCGTTGAATGGGCGCACCACTAATTCAAAAAACGCGCCAGCTGGCAACAGTGAGCAATCATATTTGAGGAAACGATTATGGCTTACAGCGATAAAGTAATTGACCACTACGAAAACCCACGTAACGTCGGTGCGTTTGAAAAAGATGATCCGTCTGTCGGTAGCGGCATGGTGGGTGCGCCGGCTTGTGGTGACGTTATGAAGCTACAAATCAAGGTGAACGACCAAGGCATCATCGAAGACGCCAAATTTAAAACCTACGGCTGTGGGTCAGCGATTGCATCAAGCTCGCTGGTGACTGAGTGGGTAAAAGGCCGCTCAATTGATGATGCCGCAGCGATCAAAAACTCAGAGATCGCTGAAGAGCTAGAACTTCCGCCGGTAAAAGTGCACTGCTCTATCTTGGCAGAAGACGCTATCAAAGCGGCAGTGAGTGATTACAAGAAAAAACACCAGCAGTAAAACCAAGGGGTTGTTGTAACTATGGCGATTACCATGACACAAGCGGCATCTGATCGCGTCAGAGCTTTTTTGGATAACCGAGGCAAAGGCATCGGCCTGCGACTGGGTGTCAGAACGTCAGGTTGCTCAGGCATGGCTTATGTCCTTGAGTTTGCTGATGAGCTGCAAGAAGGCGATCAGGTGTTCGAACGTGACGGTGTAAAGGTGATTGTCGACAGCAAAAGCCTGCTTTATCTCGAAGGGACAGAGCTGGACTTTGTGAAAGAAGGCCTAAATGAGGGCTTTCAGTTCAACAACCCTAACGTGAGCAGCGAGTGTGGTTGTGGCGAAAGCTTTAACGTGTAATTCGTGAGAGCACATGAATCATTTTGAACTCTTCGAGCTACCGTACCAGTTTGAGCTGGACGGTAGCTCGCTTTCTTCCACATTCCGGGAACTGCAACGTCAGTACCACCCCGACAATGTGGCTAGCCAAGACGATAAGACTCGTCTTCAGGCGGTACAGAAAGCATCCCAAATAAACGATGCGTTCCAGACCCTAAAAGATCCGGTGAGTCGCGCAGAATACATGCTGCTCCTGCAAGGCATTGACTTGAAAGACGAGCAACAGACCATGCAGGATCCGGAGTTTTTAATGCAGCAAATGATGCTGCGCGAAGAACTTGAGTCAATCACCGACAGTCATGACGACGCGGCACTGTTTGATTTTGGTGAGAAAGCCCAAGCGCTTTACGACAGCTTGATTGCGGATGTTAAAACCGCGCTAGCACAATCGCAGTGGCAAGATGCTGCGGTGATCGTTCGTAAGCTCAAGTTTGCGGTCAAACTTCGTCAAGAAGTCGAACGCGTTGAAGATCAGCTCATGGGCTGATGTTGCACTTATTCGCCTGTCAACGCAGTAAAGTTTAAGGATTCGACATGGCACTGTTACAGATTTCAGAACCCGGTCAAAGTGCTGCGCCGCACGAGCACAAACACGCGGTGGGCATTGATTTAGGGACCACCAACACCTTGGTAGCGTCGGTGCGAAGTGGCAAGGCGACCACCTTGAACGACCATCAAGACCGACCTTTGATCCCCTCCGTCGTCCACTACGGTGAAGAGACTGTTTCTGTCGGTTACGATGCGCTAGACAAAGTGCAGACAGACAGCGCGAACACCTTGGTGTCCGTGAAACGTATGATGGGACGCTCATTGGAAGATGTCCAAGCCCGCTACCCTAATTTGCCTTATCAGTTTTCTAAAACCGAAAACGGTCTTCCACAAGTCGAGACACGTCGAGGGGCGATTAACCCAGTTCAAGGTTCGGCCGATATTTTACGTGCCGTGCGTGAGCGCGCAGAGGACAGCCTAGGCGACGCCTTAGAAGGCGTGGTCATTACGGTGCCTGCTTACTTTGACGATGCGCAGCGCGCAGGGACCAAAGATGCGGCCAAACTTGCAGGCCTTAATGTCTTGCGCCTGCTTAATGAGCCAACTGCGGCGGCGATTGCCTACGGCCTCGACTCTGGTCAAGAAGGCGTGATTGCCGTGTACGACCTTGGCGGCGGTACCTTTGATATTTCTATTTTGCGCCTTTCGAAAGGGGTGTTTGAGGTCATGGCCACGGGCGGTGACTCGGCACTGGGTGGCGACGATTTTGACCACTTGGTTGAACAGTGGATCTGCGAGCAAGCCGGATTTGAAACCCTGAGTGGTGATGAGCGTCGTACGGTGCTTCACGCGGCGACACAAGCCAAAATTGCGCTATCGTCGGCGGACACCACGGCCATTGATGTGCTTGATTGGCAGGGCGTGCTGACGCGAGAAACGTTCGATCAGCTGGTGGCGCCACTGATCAAGAAAACCTTGATGTCGTGCCGTCGTGCACTGAAAGATGCCAGTGTCAGTGCTGATGAAGTGCTGGAAGTGGTTATGGTGGGTGGTTCAACCCGTGTGCCTGCGGTTCGTGAGCAGGTTGGCCAATTCTTCGGTCGTGAGCCCCTCACTAGCATTGACCCAGATAAAGTGGTTGCCATGGGCGCGGCCACTCAAGCGGATATTTTAGTCGGCAACAAGCCAGACTCTGACATGTTGCTGTTGGATGTGATCCCCTTGTCACTCGGTATTGAGACCATGGGTGGCTTGGTGGAAAAAATCATTCCACGTAATACCACGATTCCTGTCGCCAAAGCGCAAGAATTTACGACCTTCAAAGACGGCCAAACCGGCATGAAAGTGCATGTGGTACAAGGCGAGCGTGAGATGGTCGACGACTGTCGCTCACTGGCCCAGTTTAGCCTGAAAGGCATTCCACCCATGACGGCTGGCGCCGCACATGTGCGCGTTACCTATCAAGTGGATGCTGACGGCTTGCTGTCTGTCACCGCGATGGAAAAATCAACCGAGGTTGAAGCGTCCATCCAAGTGAAGCCGTCTTACGGGCTCAGCGATGACGAGATCGCTACGATGATCAAATCATCGTTTACCCATGCGGCAGAAGACAAAGACGCGCGCTACTTAGCGGAGCAGCGTGTTGAAGCTGACCGCGTGATTGAAGGGCTGCTTGTTGCGATGCAACAAGATGGCGATACCTTGCTTGATGCCGATGAGCAACAAGCACTGGTGAATGAAATAGAAAAACTGATCGCTCTGCGCAACGGTGATGATGGCGCTGCGATAGAAGCCGGAATCAAAGCGCTGGATAAAGCAAGCCAGACCTTTGCGGCACGTCGCATGGACCAATCGATTCGTCATGCGTTGGCCGGCCAATCCATTGATGAGGTGTAATCATGCCTAAGATTATTGTTCTGCCACACCAAGATTTGTGTCCAGAAGGCGCAGAATTAGAGGCCAAAGAAGGTGAAACGGTTCTCGACGTGGCGCTAAAAAACGGTATTGGGATCGAACATGCCTGTGAAAAGTCCTGTGCCTGTACCACATGTCACATCATTGTTCGTGAAGGCTTCGACTCTCTCGACGAAAGTGACGAGCTAGAAGACGATATGCTGGATAAAGCGTGGGGGCTGGAGCCTGAATCGCGTCTCGGCTGTCAGGCAAAAATCATGGATGAAGATCTCGTGGTCGAGATCCCACGTTATACCCTCAACCATGCGGCAGAAAACCATTAATCCAAGCCGCTAAGGACGGAGAAGCAAGATGAGCTTGAAATGGACAGACTCACGCGATATCGCGATTGAACTGAGTGATACCTACCCAGATGTAGACCCTAAAGCGGTACGTTTTACGGATTTGCACCGTTGGATCACTGAGTTAGAGGATTTTGATGACGATCCGGAGCGTTCCAATGAGCGTATCCTAGAAGCGATCATCATGTGTTGGATGGATGAGCTAGACTGAGGGTTAACTCTCGTGAGTGGCTGATAATACTTGTATTTTAGCCACTGCCTCGGCACAGTATCTGTGGCCAAATACCTAACACATTATTAAAAGCGGGCCAATCGGCTCGCTTTTTTACATTCAACTGGCTGTCATCGACCTCGATTAAGATAGCCGGATGACGCTGCGCAGCAAAAAGCAGCGCGATAGTACAAGGAGTGCAACTATGTCTGAAACATTAATGGTTACTTTGTCGCATGAACCGGCAGCCGCGCATTGGGGCGAGAACGCCTTGGTCTCATTTGAGGCGGATAAAGCGGTTGTACACGCGCCAAAAGGCGAGACGCAACGCGATAAAGTACAGCAAGCCGCTCGCAAGCTTGAAGGGCAAGGCGTACCCGCATTAACGCTTGGTGGTGACCAGTGGGACTTGGAGCTGGCGTGGGCGTTCTATCAAGGTTTGCGCGGCCCGAAAAATACCGTCGCATTTGAACAGGCGGTGCTCAGTGGCGCCGATGCCGATGAGTTCGCCCTGCGCCAGCGAGTGGGCGATTGGGTGCGCGACATTATCAACCAAACTGCCGAAGAAGTGGGCCCTCATCAACTGGCTGCCCGCGCGGGGGAATTTGTCAAATCCATGGCCCCGGAGGCGGTCAGTTATAAAATTATTTCTGGCACCGATTTGCTTGAGCAAGGCTGGAACGGCATTTACACCGTTGGACGTGGTTCGGCGCGTAAACCGACCATGCTGCAGCTTGACTTCAACCCAACTGGTGATGAATCTGCCCCTGTCTATGCGTGTTTAGTGGGGAAAGGGATCACCTTCGACTCGGGCGGTTACAGCATTAAGCCGTCTGACTTTATGGCGTCGATGAAAGCCGATATGGGGGGGGCTGCCACCGCGACCGGCGCATTAGCGATGGCGATTGCCAAAGGGCTGAATAAGCGCGTCAAACTGATCCTATGCTGCGCAGAAAACATGATCTCAAGCAGCGCCTATAAGCTTGGGGATATTATTACCTACAAAAACGGTGTGACGGTCGAAGTGCTCAACACTGATGCGGAAGGCCGATTAGTCTTAGCCGATGGTCTGATGTACGCCAGTGAACACAAGCCTGAACTATTGATTGATTGTGCGACCCTAACCGGTGCAGCGAAAGCCGCGCTGGGTAATGACTATCACGCTTTATTCAGTTTTGACGACTCGCTGGCGCATCGCACCCTTGAAGCGGCGCAGCAAGAAGGTGAAGGCATGTGGCCGCTGCCACTGGCAGAATTCCACCGTAAACTCTTGCCTTCATCGTTCGCAGACATTGCTAATGCGTCTTCTGGTGCATACATGCCAGGCGCGAGCACCGCGGCTGCGTTCTTGTCCTACTTCGTGGATGATTATCAAAAAGGTTGGATGCACGTTGATTGCTCCGGCACCTACCGTAAAGCCGCGAATGACAAATGGGCGGTGGGCGCGACCGGTATGGGTGTGAAAACCCTCGCTCGTGTGTTGTTGGATGAGGCGAAATAATCGCTCATTGACTGAAAACAGGCGAAGCATGTCACTGATTTTTTGTGCCAGTTAACGCTTCGCCTGATTAGGCTTAGGGCGCACGGATAAAGTCTGCTAGGGTAGGCCCGTATCGTCCCTTGAGGCCCATTATAGAGAGTGAAAGGAAAAGCGAATGACCATTGAACGCACTTTTTCTATCGTCAAGCCTGATGCCGTAGAGCGTAACCTCATTGGTGCTATCTATCAGCGTATCGAAAGTGCTGGTTTGCGTATTGTCGCAGCGAAAATGCTGCATCTGACCAAGGAGCAAGCAGAAGGGTTTTATGCCGAACACCAAGGCAAACCGTTCTTTGCGTCACTGGTTGAGTTTATGACCTCGGGTCCCATTATGGTCCAAGTGCTAGAAGGTGAGGGCGCGATTAGCCGTTATCGCGAGCTAATGGGGAAAACCAACCCAGAAGAAGCGGCCTGTGGCACCTTGCGCGCCGATTTTGCAGAAAGCATGCAATACAACTCAGTGCATGGCTCGGATAGCCCCGCGTCTGCTGAGCGTGAAATTGCTTACTTCTTCACGGCCGATGAGATCCATCCTCGTTGCTAATCCCGCTTTTAGCGCACGGGTGTTTTAAAAAGAGGCGTTGGCCTCTTTTTTTACGTCTTAAGTGCAAATAACCCTGCTCGCTGAGAGTGGAAACTGTGATCTAAAGCCTGTACAATTTCGCGCCTTGAGCGCGCACGCCAGCCCCTTGTTAGCATAACAGGGCGGACAAGCAGCGTGACGCAATGGCGAATATACTTGTCTTTACCACACAGCTAGTTCTTACGAGGCAACCCCCAATGACAACAGAGAAAGTTAATCTGCTTGATTTTGACAGGCAGGCACTCCGTGCATATTTTGCTGACGAGCTCGGCGAAAAGGCATTCCGTGCCGACCAAGTCATGAAGTGGATCTATCACTTCGGTTGCGACGACTTCGATGAGATGAACAACATCAACAAGAAGTTGCGTGAGAAACTCAAGCGTGTGGCGGAGATCCGCGCACCAGAAGTGGCATCGGCCCAGTACTCAAAAGATGGCACCATTAAATGGGCCATGCGTGTGGCTGGTCAAGATGTTGAAACCGTCTATATCCCAGAAGATGACCGGGCAACCTTGTGTGTGTCTTCGCAGGTTGGTTGTGCGTTGGACTGTAAATTCTGTTCGACCGGTGCCCAAGGCTTTAACCGCAACTTGCGCGTGTCTGAGATCATCGGTCAGGTATGGCGTGCGTCGAAAGAAATCGGGATTGAAAAAGAAACCGGTCGCCGTCCGATCACCAACGTGGTGATGATGGGCATGGGCGAGCCATTACTGAACATGAAAAACCTGATCCCAGCGTTGAACCTGATGCTAGATGATAACGCCTACGGCCTATCGAAGCGTCGCGTGACGGTCTCAACCTCAGGGGTTGTATCAGGTCTTGAGCAAATGATCGGTAAAATCGACGTAGCGTTGGCGATTTCTCTGCATGCGCCGAATGATGAGCTTCGCAGCCAGATCATGCCAATCAATGACCGCTGGGACATTGAGGCATTCCTTGATGCCGTGCGCCGTTATATTGCGACATCGAATGCGAACCGTGGTCGTGTCACGGTTGAGTATATTTTGCTCGATCATGTCAATGATTATATGGAGCATGCGCGTCAGCTCGCAGAGCTACTGAAAGATACGCCAGCGAAGATTAACCTTATTCCATTTAACCCGTATCCTGAGTCTCCGTACAAGAAACCGAGTAATTCTCGTATCGATAGGTTTATGAAAACCTTGATGGAATACGACTTTACCGTGACGGTACGCAAGACGCGTGGAGATGATATTGATGCCGCTTGTGGGCAATTAGCCGGCGATATCATTGATCGAACCAAACGCGCCGAGAAGCGACTGGGTGCACAGGAGGTTATCCCTGTTCGTCCAGTCTGACCGTTAGGCTCAGAAAAAAGGATAGGGACATGCACCGTACTGGCTGTGTACTCTTACTCATCATGACGTTGGCTGGATGTGCAACGCCAGTAGAAAAGCAAAAAAGTTCAGAATTTGATAGTATTCGGGCGGCGGATGCCCGAATATCGCTGGGATTAGGCTACCTAAACAGTGATCGCTATCAACAAGCGCAGCAAAACTTACAACAAGCGCTACGATATGCGCCAGACTACTATCGTGCCTTGCTGTCAATGGCGTATTATCAACAACGTGTCGGAGAAAGTGAAAAAGCCGACCGTTTTTATCAACAAGCATTGCGCCAGGCGCCCGATAATGGCGACGTATATAACAATTACGGTGTATTTTTGTGTGAGCAGCGGCGTTTTGCTGCGGCGAAGCAAGCATTTTTGCAAGCCATTGCGCAACCGTATTATCATCGGGTGTCAGACAGTTATGAAAATGCCGCCTTTTGTCAGCTAACGGCTGGGGAAAGGCAAAGTGCAAAAGCCTTGTTTGAAAAAGCCGTCGATCATGACCCACTTCGAGTACGGTCAGGATTGCAACTTGCCAAACTTGAAATCGAAGATGGGCAAGAGACGCGTGCTATCGCACGTATTCAACGTTTGCAAAGACAGGTCGGCGAGCGCCCTGCGGGGCTACTGCTTTTAGTGAAGGCACATCAACAACAAGGCAACGCGGAGCAAGCTGCCCATGATGCACAACGATTGGCGCAACAGTTTCCAGAATCCAAAGAATATCAATTGTACCTAGCGAATGAATACTGAACAGACGGAAGAACAAGCGCAAACACATACTCAACCTGCGCCCGGGGAAGTATTAAAGCAAGCGCGTGAAAAAATGGGCTGGAGTGTTCGCGATGTTGCCGACAGGCTGAGATTGCGCGTGAGCGTGATTGAAGATCTCGAAAACAACAATCCAGATACCGATCAATTGGCCACGTTTACACGTGGCTATTTGCGATCCTACGCTAAGTTGCTGCAAATTGATTCGAATAAATTGTTAGAAGAACAGGATATCGACGCTAATAGTTCTGAGACAATTCAAAAAATGCAGAGCTTTTCACGCAAAACACGTCGTCAGAAAAGCGAGAGCCGTTTGATGATGCTCTCAGGAGTGATTGCGCTGATCTTGGTTGGGATCACGGGTGCTTGGTACTGGCAAAATCAACAAACCGTCGAACCGTTAGTGCCTCAGCAAGCAGCGGACGAGTTGGTGACCACACCGAATGACACCGATACCATGCCGGTGGCTGATCCTGCACAAGCACCTATCTCGGACGCTGAACCAGAGCCGTCGGTACCGGCCTCTAGCGAAGGACAACAAGCGACACAAGCCGTGGCGCCAGAGTCAACGACCAGCGAACCGAGCATCAGCGAACAAATCGATGAAGCCCAGCGCGCTGCCAATGACAGTGTCGGCAATGATAACGAAGCGCCGGTCGCTGCGGACAACACATTGGTCATGCGCTTTAGCAGCGATTGCTGGATTGACGTCCGTGATGCCACCGGTGCGCGCTTGGCCACGGGCATTAAAACCAACGGCGATGCACTGACTTTAAACGGTGAGCCGCCTTATCAACTGGTATTGGGCGCCCCGAGTGCGGTGACCATTACTTTTAATGGCGATAATATTGATCTTGATGGCTATCCAACCGGCCAAGTGGCACGGTTGCGCCTTCCGCAGTAATCAGAGAACGTCGACATGCATACCGAATCCCCGATTAAACGCCGTCCGTCTAAACGTATTTACGTCGGTAATGTTCCCATTGGTGATGGTGCGCCGATAGCGGTGCAATCGATGACCAATACACGCACCACAGATGTAGATGCCACAGTAGCGCAAATTAAAGCGCTAGAAAAAGTGGGCGCCGACATTGTACGTGTCTCGGTACCGACGATGGATGCGGCTGAAGCCTTTAAATTGATCAAGGCGCAAACCTCGATCCCGTTGGTCGCGGATATCCACTTTGACTACCGTATTGCCTTAAAAGTCGCAGAATACGGTGTGGATTGCTTGCGCATCAATCCCGGTAATATAGGCCGTGAAGAACGCATTCGTGCCGTGGTGGATGCTGCGCGAGATAAGAATATCCCGATCCGTATTGGCGTGAATGGCGGCTCACTGGAGCGTGATTTACAAGAAAAATATGGCGAACCGACCCCAGACGCGCTAGTTGAGTCAGCGATGCGCCATGTCGATATCCTGGATCGGCTCAACTTTGATCAATTTAAAGTCAGCGTGAAAGCCTCAGACGTATTCTTGGCCGTCGAGTCATATCGAAAATTGGCGCAGCAAATCGATCAACCGCTGCACCTTGGCATTACCGAAGCGGGTGGCGCCCGTGCGGGTGCGGTTAAATCTGCGGTGGGCCTAGGGATGCTATTAGCGGAAGGCATTGGTGATACCTTGCGTGTATCCCTTGCCGCTGATCCGGTAGAAGAAATCAAAGTCGGTTTTGATATTTTAAAATCACTGCGGATCCGTTCACGCGGGGTGAACTTTATTGCCTGCCCAAGCTGTTCGCGTCAAGAATTTGATGTGATAGGAACCGTGAATGCGCTCGAGCAGCGCCTTGAAGACATCACCACACCGATGGATGTTTCTGTCATTGGCTGTGTGGTGAATGGGCCCGGTGAAGCCGAAGTCTCTCACCTAGGCTTGGCGGGTGGCAACAAACGCAGCGCCTATTACCTCGATGGCAAGCGTCAGAAAGAGCGTTTTGATAACGAGAACCTTGTCGACGCACTTGAGGCAAAAATTCGCGCGAAAGCGGCGATGATGGATGAAAAGAACCGCATCGACGTCTCACAAATTGAAAAGGAAGGCGAAGCCTAACGGCCGCCTTCTCCATTCTCACTCTTTAATCGGTAACGGAAGTTAACGTGGCTAAAACAATTCAAGCAATTCGAGGCATGAACGATTGCCTCCCGTCTCAGTCTCCCCTATGGCAAAAACTAGAGAACACGGTCAAGCAGGTGGTCAGTGCTTACGGGTATAGCGAAGTACGCATGCCTATCGTGGAAGCAACCCATCTTTTTAGCCGCGCCATCGGTGAAGTCACCGACGTTGTCGAAAAAGAAATGTACACCTTTGATGATCGCAATGGTGACAGCCTCACACTGCGTCCTGAAGGGACAGCGGGTTGTGTGCGTGCCGGTATTGAAAATGGCTTGCTTTATAACCAAGAACATCGCCTTTGGTACACTGGCCCAATGTTCCGTCACGAGCGTCCACAAAAAGGCCGCTATCGTCAATTCCACCAATTTGGTGTGGAAGTGTTTGGCATCGATGGCCCAGACGTCGACGCTGAACTTATCATGATGACGGCGCGTCTCTGGCGTGAGCTAGGCATTGCCGATCACGTCCGTTTAGAGCTTAATTCAATTGGCTCGCCACAAGCGCGTGCTGACTATCGCCAAGCCTTGGTGAATTTTTTGATGCAGCATGAATCTGTTTTGGATGAAGACAGCAAACGCCGCATGAAAACCAACCCATTACGTGTGTTGGATACCAAAAATGCTGACATCCAAGCCATTCTGGTGGATGCTCCTAAGCTGAGCGACTACCTCGATGAGGAATCGAAGCAGCATTTTGCCGGCTTGTGTGAACTCTTGGACGCAGCAGGCATCCAATACGAGGTTAACCACCGTTTGGTCCGTGGCCTTGATTACTACAACCGCACCGTGTTCGAGTGGATCACAGACAGCCTTGGCGCCCAAGGTACAGTATGTGGCGGCGGTCGCTATGATGGTCTGGTTGAACAACTCGGCGGTAAAGCGACGCCTGCGGTTGGATTCGCGATGGGCCTCGAGCGTCTCGTTCTGATGCTCGAAACCCTGAACCAAGATGATGTGCGTCCTGCTGTGGATGTGTATGTTGTCACGGTTGGAGAAGGTAGCCTCGTTGCCGGTATGCAGCTGGCTGAGCGCTTACGTGAGCAAGTCCCGGGCCTACGTGTTATGTCGCACTTTGGCGGGGGTAACTTCAAAAAACAATTTAAACGTGCGGACAAAGTCGGTGCGTCTGTGGCACTGGTGCTTGGCGAAGATGAAGTCGCGAATGGCACCGTGGCAGTAAAAGATTTGAAAGGCGGCGAGCAGCAAACCTTGAAACAAGACGAGGTCGCCGCGACACTCGCAGATTTGATTTAGAGAGGACAGATCGTGGACGTCTACACCACAGAAGAACAGCAAGTTGAAGCGATTAAAAAGTGGTGGCGAGATAACGGCAAAGCCGTTGTTATTGGCGCTGTAGTCGGATTGGGTGTGCTATATGGATGGCGTTACTACCAAGCACACGTGACTGAGAGCAAGGAACAAGCCTCACAGCAATATGTTCAAGCGCTTAGTGGTCTGGACAAAGGCGAAACCGCCGCCCTTGAGAACGTGGTTAAAAGCGAAGACCACGAAGGCTATCGTGCGTTAGCTGCCATGCAATTGGCGAAAAAACTGGTTGAACAAGGGGAGCTTGCGCAAGCGAGCGAACAGCTGCGCCAAGCCAGTGCTTGGGTTAAAGACGATGCCATTCATGGTTTAATTGCCACTCGTCTTGCGCGGATTGAGGCGGAGTTAGGTAATTATGACACCGCAGTGACTGAGCTCGATAGCGTGAAGGCACCAAGCTGGCACGCGAAAGTGGAAGAGATCCGTGGTGATATCATGCTGCTTAAAGGCGACAAAGATGCGGCACGTAGCGCCTATGCGGCGTCACTTGCAGCGGCAGAGAACCCAACCGTCAATATGAAGCTTAACAACCTCAGTCAGTAAGGTCGCGGTATGACAAAAGGATTATGGCGTGGGGCGGCGATGGCAGCTGCCTTGGCGTTGCTCGCCGGTTGTGCCGGTGAAGAAGATGTGGTGCAAATGGCACCATTGCCGACGGTGAATAGCCAATTTACCCCAAGCTTGCAATGGAAAGCACAAGTCGGTGATGGCGTCGGTCATTATTACTCTGCACTGCGTCCGGTCGTGGCTTATGACAAAGTCTTTGCCGCAGATCGTAACGGCCTTATCGGCGCGTATGATTTACAGACCGGTCAGTCGGTATGGGAACAATCAGTGCAAACCGATGTACCTGCGTTGCTCTCGGGCGGTTTGAGTGCGTCTTACGGGAAAGTCTATGTCGGCGCGGAAACTGGGGTGCTTTATGCACTGGATGCCGAAAACGGTGAGCTCGTTTGGCAACAAAACGTCAACGGCGAAATCCTGTCAAAACCCTTGGTTGAAGCTGGACTGGTCGTGGTCAATACCAGCCGCGGTGAGCTAGTTGCGTTGGACGCCGAATCGGGTGAAGTGCAATGGAACAACACCAACGATGTGCCCAATCTCAGCTTGCGTGGCGACAGTGCGCCCGTCACTATCTCCGGCGGTTTATTCTGGGGCATGGCCAATGGTCGATTGGGCGCGGCGATGATCCAAGATGGTCGCTCGCTCTGGCAAATTCCAATTGCCACGCCGAAAGGGGCGACCGAAATTGATCGTCTGGTCGATGTGGATGCCACTCCGGTGATTGAAGGCGACCGCCTGTACGCGGTGGGGTATAATGGTCAGTTGGTGTCGATTGATTTGCGCTCTGGCCAAGCGGCGTGGAAGCGTGATTTTTCGACAGCGACAGACTTTATGGTTGCGGGCAACACCGTTTATCTGATTGATGATAAAGACGATATCGTGGCATTGGATGCGCGCAACGGCCTAGAAAAATGGCGTAACACTGAACTGGAATACCGGATTCTCACGCCACCTTCGGCGAGCAGTGGTTACATCATGGTGGGTGACAGCCAAGGTTATTTGCACTGGCTTGATCCACAAACCGGTGAGTTTGTTGCTCAGCAGTCACTGGAAGGTAATGGCATCGCCGTTGCGCCAGTACAAACGGATAACGGCTATATTGTGATCACACGTGATGGTCAAATGAGAAAACTGACCATCGAGTAGAATTAGCCAACATAACTATTTTGGGCTCCTGACTGCTCTGACAGTGAGGAGCCTTGTTCATTGATAAGAGAATGAAAGAGAAGAGGTCTACATGATTCCTGTTATTGCCCTTGTAGGGCGCCCGAACGTGGGGAAATCGACGCTCTTTAATCGTCTAACCCGCACGCGTGATGCGCTAGTAGCGGACTTTCCGGGACTGACCAGGGATCGAAAATACGGTAAAGCGATGCTGGGTGAACATGAGTTCATCGTGATCGATACCGGCGGCATTGATGGCACCGAGGAAGGCGTAGAAACCAAAATGGCTGAGCAGTCTTTGGCCGCCATTGAAGAAGCAGACGTTGTCCTGTTTATGGTTGATGGTCGTGTGGGTTTAACCCCGGCCGACCAAGAAATTGCGCAGCATATTCGCACCCGTGAAAAAACATCTTTCTTGGTGGTGAATAAGGTCGACGGGATGGATCCGGACACCGCCGCGTCTGACTTTTGGCAATTAGGCATGGACAACATGTACCAAATTGCGGCCGCACATGGTCGCGGTGTAAGTACCTTGATCAATCGTGCGCTGATGCCGTTCGCGGAACAAGCTAAAGAAGACCAAGAAGCTGGCTTGGTTGATCTCACCGGTGAGGATGATATCGAGCCGGTAGACGAAACCACCATGACCGAAGAGGAAGCGGAAAATGAGTACGCCCGCCTCCAAGCCCAGCCGATTAAAATCGGCATTATTGGCCGTCCAAATGTGGGTAAATCGACCCTAACCAACCGCATGCTCGGCGAGGAGCGCGTGGTGGTTTACGATATGCCGGGCACCACACGCGACTCTATCTACATTCCTATGGAGCGTGATGGACGCGAATACGTGATGATTGACACCGCCGGTGTACGACGTCGTAAGCGCGTGACGGATAAAGTCGAGAAGTTCTCGGTCATCCAAACCCTTAAAGCGATTGAAGACGCCAATGTGGTGTTGCTGGTGATTGATGCGCGCGAAAACATCTCTGACCAAGACTTAAGCCTACTGGGCTTTGCCTTGAATGCCGGACGCTCTATTGTGCTGGCAGTTAACAAGTGGGATGGATTGGATAGCGAAGTGAAAGAGCGCGTCAAATCAGAGCTCGACCGCCGTCTTGGTTTTGTCGACTTTGCGCGTGTTCACTTTATATCTGCCCTGCATGGTACGGGTGTGGGTCACTTGTTTGAGTCGATTCAAGAAGCCTATGAGTCAGCGACTAAGCGTGTAGGCACATCGATGCTGACGCGCATCATGAAGATGGCGCAGGACGACCACCAACCGCCGATGATTCGAGGTCGCCGAGTGAAGCTGAAATATGCACACGCCGGGGGCTATAACCCACCGATTGTGGTGATTCACGGTAACTTGGTCAATGAACTTCCGGACTCCTACAAGCGCTATTTAATGAACTACTATCGCCGGACGCTCGATATTATGGGCACCCCGATTAAGATCCAGTTCCAGAATAGTGAAAACCCGTATGAAGGGAAGAAAGAGAAGCTGACGCTTTCTCAGTCCAGACAGCGCAAGCGCTTGATGGATATGGTGAAAAACCGAAACAAAAAATAATGACTCGCCCAGCCATCGCGCTGGGCTTTTTTTGATCTTTCTTACCGCTCTATGATCCTTTTCATGATCTTTTGCGGAAATAAAGTGATCTAAATCACATTAAATTGCAGGTTACAGTCAGTGAAACGATCCGCTGTAATACCGCGCTAGGCGGGTTTTTGAGCGGTGAGAATTCAACCATCACCTGACGCTATTCTCTTTTCATTAATTCTGGATCACGTCCAAAATAGATACCCAAACAGTTTTTTATATCGCTTAAAATCCAAATGCAGAACATGTAACTTATGCTTTCGGGAAGTGTATTGATAAATATTCTTTTTAGGGTAGGAAGCTGATCAAGGGGCATTAACCCCTCGATCAGGCGATCACAACCAGATCAGAGAGAAGTCGGTTGTGCAGAGGTTAATCCTGCGTGGGGGAGACACAAGCCGGTGCAAGCGCGGTGACCGTACTTGTGATGTCACCCTCACGCAGATGGGTATGTAGTGTTTGACCCACGCTAAGCTGATCGGTCTGGGTCACCACTTTGCCATCGTCCGTACGCGTGATGGAATAACCTCGGGTTAGGGTGGCCAGTGGGCTAACGGCATCTAAGGTTGCCATCAGGGTATGCAAACGCTGTTGTGCGTGCTGCAAGTGAGCGTCCATGGCGTGATTAAGACGCTGCTCAAGCTGGCTCACATGCCCTTGCTGGCGATGAATGGTGTGGATTGGCGTTGCACGCTGCAATCGGCCGTCCAACTGGCTACATTGCGCCTGAGCGCGACGAATTTTGGTCATCATCGCCTGTTGCATGCGCCGTTGTAGCTCATCTAATCGCTGGCTTTGCTGTTGTAAGCGCGTGCGCGGATGCTGGTGGGACAAACGGTGCGACAATTGGGTGAGATGGCGTTGCTGACGATAAAGCACATCGGCCATCGCGCGACTGAGTGCCTGCTCGCGTTGCTGGTATTGCTGAAGCCGATAACTCAGATCGCGGCTAACCAGCTCCGCAGCAGCTGAAGGGGTTGGGGCGCGCATGTCAGCGACAAAATCAGCAATGGTCACATCCACCTCATGGCCCACCGCACTGACGATAGGAATTGTGCTGGCAGCGATGGTACGGGCGACGATTTCCTCATTAAAACACCAGAGATCTTCTAGCGATCCCCCGCCACGACCGACAATCAAGACATCACACTCTGCACGGCTATTGGCACGACCAATGGCTTGCGCGATGCTGACCGCGGCATCGCGCCCTTGCACCAGCGTAGGATAAATAACCACGGGTAGGCTAGGATCGCGCCGTTTGAGCACATGCAGAATATCATGCAAGGCAGCGCCGGTTTTGGAGGTAATAATGCCAATACGGCGTGGTTGAGCGGGTAACGGCTTTTTCTCGCTTTGAGCAAAAAGCCCTTCGGCCGCAAGCGCCTGCTTACGTTGCTCAAACTCTTGTTGTAACCGCCCATCCCCTTCAGGTTGCATACTTTCGAGGATCAACTGATAGTCACCGCGTGGCTCATACAAGGACACTCGGGCGCGGACTAACACCTGGTCGCCATTTTTCGGTTTGAAGGTAACACGACGGTTGTTACCGCGGAACATGGCACATTTCACTTGGCTTTGGTTATCTTTTAGCGATAAATACCAATGCCCCGAGACTGCGGCGGTAAAATTGGAAATCTCCCCGCTTAACCAGACAATGCCGATATCGCGCTCAAGACACAGCCGAACTTCGGCATTCAGCCGAGACACCGTCAAAATGTTGCGATTGTTTGTGCTCACGTCGCCAACCTTTTTCATTCACCTGCACGCATACTACCTGTCTGGTTTGAGGATGCCAATTGCTAAGCGTATGCCGTGCGTGAGTGGGCGTTTTCACCCGAAGTGATTGAATATTAAGCGCCTAAAATCAAAGACACCAATAAATGAAAATTCTCAGTAAAAACCTGTAGCCAAACGTTTGCGCTATACGTATAATGCTGCGGCAATATTTTGTTCCCCTTCACAAATTTTGGTGTGAGATATTGCAATGCTGAGAATCGCGAAAGAAGCGCTAACCTTTGACGATGTACTCCTCGTCCCTGCCCATTCCACTGTTCTTCCGAACACTGCGGATCTGCGAACCCAACTGACTCGTTCTATTAGCCTGAACATCCCTGTTTTATCAGCAGCGATGGATACGGTGACAGAAGCTCGTCTGGCGATTGCACTTGCGCAAGAAGGTGGCCTTGGTTTTATCCACAAAAACATGACCATTGAACAGCAAGCTGAGCAAGTTCGCTTGGTTAAAATTTACGAAGCGGGCATGGTCACTAACCCTGTGACAGTGACGCCAGAAATGACCATTGCGGATGTGAAAGCACTCACCGAACGCAACGGTTTCGCCGGCTATCCAGTGGTTAACGCACAAAAAGAGCTTGTCGGCATTATCACCGGCCGTGATGTACGTTTTGTGTCTGACTTGAGCAAGCGTGTTGATGAAGTGATGACGCCGAAGTCGCGCTTAGCCACGGTGCAAGAAGGTGCCGATCGAGAACAAGTTCAGCAAATGATGCAGCAGCACCGCGTAGAAAAAATCTTGGTCGTCAATCAAGACCACCACCTAAGCGGCATGATCACCGCAAAAGACTTCCAGAAAGCAGAAAGCAAACCAAATGCCTGTAAAGACGAGCAAGGTCGTCTGCGCGTGGGTGCCGCCGTCGGTGCTGGCGCGGGCAATGAAGAGCGTGTGGCCGCCTTGGTGGAAGCCGGTGTTGACGTTCTTTTGATTGACTCATCACATGGCCACTCTGAAGGCGTGTTACAACGCATTCGTGATACACGCGCCGCGTATCCAAACCTGCAAATCGTGGGGGGTAACGTTGCCACGGCAGACGGTGCTCGTGCCCTGATTGAAGCTGGTGTTGATGCCGTTAAAGTAGGGATTGGTCCAGGGTCGATTTGTACCACCCGTATTGTGACCGGGGTTGGCGTACCACAAATTACTGCTATCAGTGATGCAGCAGCGGTTGCGCAGGAATATGGTATTCCGGTCATTGCTGACGGTGGCATTCGCTTCTCGGGCGATATGTGTAAAGCGATTGCCGCTGGCGCATCCTGTGTGATGGTTGGCTCCATGCTGGCAGGAACGGAAGAATCACCGGGTGAAGTTGAGCTTTACCAAGGCCGCGCGTACAAATCGTACCGTGGTATGGGATCGGTGGGCGCGATGTCAAAAGGCTCATCTGACCGTTACTTCCAAAGCGACAATGCTGCCGACAAATTGGTCCCAGAAGGCATTGAAGGCCGCGTAGACTACAAAGGCATGATGAAAGAAATCATCCACCAACAAATGGGCGGTTTGCGTTCATGCATGGGTCTGACTGGCTCTGCCACCATCAACGATTTACGCACCAAAGCGCAATTTGTTCGCGTGACTGGCGCGGGCATGAAAGAGTCACACGCTCACGATGTGACCATCACCAAAGAAGCGCCTAACTATCGCCTCGGATAATGTATGGCGGT
Source organism: Salinivibrio sp. IB574 (assembly GCF_001996205.1). NCBI lineage: Bacteria > Pseudomonadati > Pseudomonadota > Gammaproteobacteria > Vibrionales > Vibrionaceae > Salinivibrio > Salinivibrio sp. IB574. The sequence continues at coordinate 59,550 of NZ_MUFN01000003.1, forward strand.
GTGGCTTAAGGGTCACACCGCTTTCTATTCGTCCAAGAGGGCTGACAACGCCCCTTTGTTCCACTTAATTGAGAAAGCCAGATAATGACCAAAAACATTCATGCTCAACGTATTTTGATCCTCGACTTTGGCTCCCAGTACACGCAACTGATTGCACGTCGTGTCCGTGAAATCGGAGTGTATTGTGAGTTGTGGAGCTGGGATGTAGAAGAGCAAGATATTCGTGATTTTGCCCCTGATGGCATCATCCTTTCCGGTGGCCCTGAAAGTGTCGCTGAAGCTGGCTCACCGCGTGCGCCTGAGTATGTCTTTAATGCTGGCGTGCCGGTGCTTGGCGTATGCTACGGCATGCAAACCATGGCTGAGCAACTGGGCGGTAAAGTGGCCGGCTCTGAGCACCGCGAATTTGGTGATGCCCAAGTTAAGCGTGTTGCCAACAGTGCTTTGTTTGATGGTATTGAAGATGCGATCGCAGAAGATGGCACCGCGCTATTGGATGTGTGGATGAGCCACGGTGATAAAGTGGTCGCTATCCCAGAAGATTTCGTCAAAATCGCTGAAACCGACACCTGTCCGTTTGCGGCGATGGCTAACGAAGAGAAGCGCTTCTACGGCGTACAGTTCCACCCGGAAGTCACGCATACTCGCCAAGGCAAACGCATGCTAGAGCAGTTTGTGATGAACATCTGTGGTTGTGAGCGCCTATGGACTCCTGCATCTATCATCGAAGATGCGGTTGAGCGTATTCGCGAGCAAGTCGGTGATGATGAAGTGATCCTTGGCCTATCTGGTGGCGTTGATTCCTCAGTAGTGGCAATGCTGGTTCACCGCGCGATTGGCGACAAGCTCACGTGCGTATTTGTGGATAACGGCCTGCTACGCCTTAACGAAGGCGAGCAAGTACTGGAAATGTTTGGTGACCACTTCGGCCTCAACATTGTCCATGTCAACGCCGAAGACCGCTTCCTTGACGCGCTGAAAGGCGAAGCTGACCCTGAAGCTAAGCGTAAAATCATTGGCCGTGTGTTTGTTGAAGTATTCGACGAGCAAGCCACCAAAATGAAAAACGCCAAATGGTTGGCGCAAGGCACCATCTATCCGGATGTGATTGAATCAGCAGCCTCGAAAACCGGTAAAGCACACGTGATTAAATCGCACCACAATGTGGGCGGTCTTCCGGAAGAAATGAAAATGGGCTTAGTTGAACCGCTCAAAGAGCTGTTCAAAGACGAAGTCCGTAAGATTGGCCTTGAACTAGGCCTGCCTTACAACATGCTTTACCGCCACCCATTCCCAGGGCCTGGCCTTGGTGTGCGTGTGCTGGGCGAGATCCAAAAAGAATACTGTGACCTTTTACGTCGCGCGGATGCAATCTTTATCGAAGAACTGCGCAACGCCGATCTGTACGATAAAGTCTCACAAGCCTTTGCGGTTTTCTTACCGGTACGTTCCGTTGGCGTGATGGGCGATGGCCGTAAATACGATTGGATCATTGCCTTGCGTGCTGTCGAAACCATCGACTTTATGACCGCGCACTGGGCACACCTGCCATACGATTTCCTTGGCAAAGTGTCGAACCGCATTATCAACGAAGTCGACGGCATCTCCCGCGTGGTTTACGACGTCTCCGGCAAACCGCCAGCGACGATTGAGTGGGAATAATCGTTTGAGAAAGTAAAACGTCAGATTAACGACATAAAGCCCATGCCTAGCGTGGGCTTTTTTGTTTCTAAATGTTTCAGGGTTATCCCTTCACTGCGGTTTTTTGTCCTGAAAAGCAAATATATCTGACGGTTAACATTTTGCTAACAGGTTGATGTGTAGCTAACTATGCTGATTTTTGCTTTACTGGGGCCGATATTTCATTAATTTGTCATTAAAGGCAGCGTCAGGGCATGTGCTGTGGCGACATTGAAACAATATGGAGTGAGCTGTGAGCAGTCAACTTAGTCAGTCAGCGGATGCTGACGGCCCGCGAGGGTTAGACCGGTTTTTAAATATGATTGAGCGGGCAGGAAACCGTATTCCTGATCCGGCACTGTTGTTTTTCTGGGGCTTGATTACCGTTTGGGTACTGTCGGCCATTTTATCGCAAGTTGAGTTCGATGCCGTTCACCCGCTGACGGGGAATGCGGTGCAAGTGAACAACTTACTGACCGGCGATGCGCTCGCACACTTTCTAGCCAACATGGTTAGCACTTTTACTGGTTTTGCGCCGCTGGGCATTGTATTGGTTGCGATGTTAGGGGTGGGGGTGGCTGATCAGTCAGGCTTTATCACCACCGGCCTCAAGAAAATGTTGAGTGTGACACCGAAGCAAGCGCTTACACCAATGCTGATTTTGGTAGCGATTGTATCCCACACTGCCGCAGATGCAGGCTATGTGCTGGTGATCCCACTAGGCGGGATTATCTTCCATGCGGCGGGACGCCACCCATTGGCGGGGATTGCCGCCGCGTTTGCCGGTGTCTCGGGTGGGTTTTCAGCGAACTTTATTCCGTCTGGCATTGATCCTTTACTCGCTGGATTTACCGAATCAGCCGCTCACGTATTGGATGATACCTATCAGGTGAATCCACTCGCAAACCTCTACTTTACCGGCCTGTCATCGATTTTGATTGTGGCATTAGGCTGGTTTGTGACCGAGAAAATCATTGAACCGCGCCTTAGCCGCACGCCGATTGATGAGGATGCTGAAGACGCTCCTGACCTTGGTTCATTCACGGCGATTGAAGGTAAAGCGTTTAACCGCGCAGGCTTGGCCATGTTGGTGGGAATTGCTGCGCTTGTTGCTGCTGCTTGGCCGGAAACATCGCCACTTCGCTCTCCGTCAGGGGAACTGACCGCATTTGATGCGCCGATTATGCAATCAATCGTACCGCTGATTTTCGTGCTCTTTATTATTCCGGGCATTGTCTACGGCAAAACCGCAGGTACCTTTAAAACCAGCCAAGACGTAATCAAATCCATGTCGGATACCATGGCGACTATGGGGGCGTACATGGTGATGGCGTTCTTCTGTGCGCAATTTTTGGCTGCATTTACCCAATCCAACATTGGTACTTTGTTAGCACTCAACGGCGCTGAGTTGCTGCAATCGATGAAATTGCCGGGTGAAATGACGATTGTGGGTATGATCTTGCTCACCGCCATGGTCAACTTACTGATCGGGTCGGCATCGGCAAAATGGGGACTGATTGGTCCGATTCTCGTACCAATGCTCATGGTTGTCGGCATTTCGCCTGAGCTATCACAAGCGGCGTATCGTGTGGGTGACTCTGTCTCTAACATTATTTCGCCATTGATGGTGTTCTTCCCGCTAGTGGTGGTGTATTGCCAGCGCTATGTGAAATCGACCGGGATTGGCACTGTGGCTTCGTTAATGATCCCATACTCCATCACTATGCTGGTGGGCTGGACGCTTTTCCTTCTGGCTTATTGGGCGGTTGGGTTGCCGTTGGGCATTCAAGCAAGCTATCAATACTTGGTTCAATAACGCGTTCCTACGTGACGACAGACAAGCCGGCCTTCGAGCCGGCTTATTTGTGTCGTATACTTGGCGCCATCTCAATGGGTGAAGTTACAGGGTTTTGAATGAGCGAGTTGCAAACGCCATCAAACGAGCACGAAAAATACATGCGCCACGCCATGACGCTGGCGGAAAAAGCCGAGCAAGAGGGTGAAGTGCCGGTCGGGGCTGTGGTGGTGTACCAAGGGGAGATTATCGGGACCGGATGGAACCGTTCAATTACCCAACATGATGCCTCTGCGCATGCGGAAATCATGGCACTGCGCCAAGCAGGTCAAGTGCTGGGGAACTATCGCCTGATTGATGCTGACTTGTATGTCACTTTAGAGCCTTGTCCAATGTGTGCTGCGGCTATGGTACATAGCCGTATTCGCAACGTGTATTTTGGCGCCTCCGACCCTAAAACCGGTGCGGCAGGATCGGTGATGAACTTGCTCAGTTACGAGGGCGTGAATCATCACGTGGCATCGCAAGGGGGGGTGCTTGAGGATGCTTGCCGTGAGCAGCTTCAAGCGTTTTTTCGTCGTCGCCGAGCCGAAAAAAAAGCCGCTAAAAAAGCGGCTCGAGAGCAGGGCGAGGGTTAAAACGCATCGTCAAAGGCGGCGAACTCGCGGATGGCAAACGTACGTTGTCGCCAAAGCACTTTCTTGTGCATATTTTGACGCATGCGCTTACGCCGGTTAGCGGCGGAAATCGTGTTTTTACGGAAGTTACTTCTCACGAGCCGTTTTCTCGGAACCATACTGCCCTCATTGCTGTTGCTGGTTAGCGTCGCTTTGTGGTGACGTTTCGTCAGTGTCTGTGACGGTTTCAGACTCTTGCTCAGGCGCTGGCGCAACAATGGTTTGTAGGCCGCCTAAGTCTTCAACCTGCTCATTGTCGAGCGCTTCAATATGCGCTTTTTCATAGCCTAGAATACTTTGATAATAACGGCGGATATTTTCGACGTAGCTTAACGCCTCGTATCCACGCGCATAGCCGTAGCGTGTTTGGGTATAGTATTGGCGCTTGGCAAGCATGGGCAGACGCTTTTTCACATCACTCCACGAGTTAGGGTTGGCCCCTTGTGCCTCCGTGAGGCGGCGTGCATCCATCATGTGGCCAAAACCGATATTGTACGAGGCAAGCGCGAACCAAATACGTTCGTGCGGGTTCACGCTATCCGGTACGCGTTCCAATACCCGTTGCAGATAAAGGGCGCCGCCTTTAATGCTCTGCTCGGGATCAAGTCGGTTGCGTACGCCGACAGATTTTGCGGTCGGTAAGGTCAGCATCATCATGCCGCGCACACCAGTCGGTGAAATAGCGCGCGGGTTCCAATGTGATTCTTGATAAGACAGGGCGGCGAGTAAACGCCAGTCAAATTCATTGGCGTATTTTTTAAATAGCGGCTCCCACTTGGGCAGTTTGCTCTCAATCGCGCGCAAAAAGGCGCGGGTATCGACGTAATCAAACTGATCCACGTGACCAAAGTATTTCTCTTCCAAAATCGTCAGTTCACCGCTTTGAGCAAGGTCACCAAAAAATTCCACCATCAGGGCGTAAACGCTGCTATCGCCTTGCTTTTTCATAAACCAAGCGACTGGTTCGTCTTCGCTCAGTTCCATCGCGACGGTGATATCAGGGTGGGTGCGTTGGATCAGCGCAATGTCGACGGAGTCAGCAATGGTAAAGTCGATGTCACCATTCGCGACTTGTTTTAGGAGTTCGTCGTCATCGGCATCTTGGACGACTTGCCAAGACAGTGCAGGATGGGCTTGTTTCAGTGATTGCAATGTTAAGTCATGACTGGAGCCTTCAACCACTGCCATTACAGCATCATCTCGGTTGAAATCATCGACATCACGCGGTCGCCAGTGGCCATTTTTATACACTACTTGTTGGCTAACAAAATAGTACGCAGGACCGGGGCGAAAGGCGTCAAGGCGTTGCGGTGTGATGGTCAGGCCCGCGGCAATAATGTCGACATCGCCGCGCTCAAGGGCGGGAAAGAGCCCGGAGAGCGTGTAGGTAGGCGTCATTTCCAATTTTACGCCCAGCTTATCGGCAAAGCGCTTGGCTAAATCATAATCTAGGCCGGTTGGGCCATTAGGGCCGATGTAATAAGAAAGCTGATTATTGAGTGTGCCCACTCTTAGCACGCCGCGATCGCGGATTTTTTCGAGAGTCGTACGGTCATCAAAATGCCAATCACAGCCCGCCAAAGGCAGGGTTAGCAGCAAAAGGGCCACGCAGGCAATCCAAGATGGCAGAGTAAATCGACGCTGTCTCAAAGGCTGTTGCTCTTGTTGCGGGCCGGCGTGAAGACACAGGCCGTGATCAATGGACCCTCCATTCTACGTGAATAGGCGTCCGACCGATAGAGGGGAAATTTTTTGCGCAAACGGTTGCGTCAGGTGTGTTGCCCGTGAGGATTTTCCCCTATAATGGCCGCCGCTTGCTTAAAAGGCCAGCAAAAAATGGGCGTAAACCTGCAGAGAGCAAAGGCTGCCAGTGTGAGTTGTGATACCCAAGTTTACATGCCAACGCGTGTTAATTTGGGTATACCCCTTTCACTAACTGCTAACGAGAGACGTACGCACATGGATATTTTGCGTGGTTCCCCCGCACTGTCTGAGTTTCGTGTCAATAAACTGCTGGCTAGCTGTCAAGCGCATCAGTTGCCAGTTACGGCACTGTATGCTGAGTTTATTCACTTCGCTGATTTGCATCACCCCTTGGATAGCGCGAGTCGCGAAAAGCTCGAAAAGTTGCTGACTTACGGGCCCACTTTACCGCCGCATGCGCCTGAAGGGACGCTGTTTCTCGTTACGCCTCGTCCCGGCACCTTGTCGCCGTGGTCATCCAAAGCAACCGATATTGCCCATAACTGTGGCTTGGACGCGGTGAAACGCTTGGAGCGCGGTACGGCGTACTATATTCAGTTATCTGCTCCTTTGACCAGTGAGCAACACGCAACCTTAACCGGATTGTTGCACGATCGGATGATGGAAGCTGTGTTCAGTGAGCTTGAGGCTGCCGCGGTGCTATTCGAGCAAGCGGAACCTGCGCCGATGCATAGCGTAGACATTCTCTCAGGTGGCCGCGCCGCCTTAGTCGAGGCCAACCAAGCCTTAGGGTTGGCACTGGCAGAAGATGAAATTGACTATCTGGTCGAGAACTTCACCCAGCTGGGGCGTAATCCTAACGACATCGAACTGATGATGTTTGCGCAAGCCAACTCAGAGCATTGCCGACACAAAATTTTCAACGCCGACTGGACCATTGATGGTGAAAAACAGCCTAAATCGCTGTTTAAAATGATCAAAAACACCTATGAGCAAACCCCAGATAACGTGCTGTCGGCGTATAAAGACAACGCAGCCGTGATGACGGGCTCAAGCGTTGGGCGCTTTTTCCCCAGCCCTGATAGCCACACTTATCAATATCACCATGAGCCGGCTCATATTTTGATGAAGGTGGAAACCCACAACCATCCTACCGCGATTTCACCGTGGCCAGGCGCGGCAACAGGCTCTGGCGGTGAGATTCGTGATGAGGGGGCAACCGGTGTCGGAGGCAAACCCAAAGCAGGATTGGTCGGTTTTTCCGTCTCTAACCTCAAAATTCCGGGCTTTATTCAGCCGTGGGAGCGCGATTATGGTAAGCCTGAGCGCATTGCCACTGCGCTCGATATTATGCTGGAAGGCCCGCTAGGCGGCGCGGCGTTTAACAACGAATTTGGCCGACCTAACTTGCTGGGTTATTTCCGCACCTATGAGCAATTGGTGACCTCACATGCCGGTGAGGAAGTACGTGGCTATCACAAACCCATCATGATCGCCGGTGGGATGGGTAACATCCGTGACGGCCATGTGCAAAAAGGCGAGATTGACGTGGGCGCCAAACTGATTGTGTTAGGTGGTCCGGCGATGAACATCGGCCTTGGCGGCGGTGCAGCATCGTCGATGGCATCAGGCCAGTCGGCGGAAGACTTAGACTTTGCCTCGGTACAGCGTGAGAATCCAGAAATGGAGCGTCGCTGCCAAGAGGTGATTGATCGTTGCTGGCAGCTTGGCGACGATAATCCTATTGCCTTTATCCACGATGTGGGCGCAGGTGGCCTGTCCAATGCGATGCCAGAGCTGGTCGATGATGGCGGCCGCGGTGGACGCTTTAATTTGCGTGACATTCCTAATGATGAGCCGGGAATGAGTCCGCTCGCTATCTGGTGTAACGAGTCACAAGAGCGTTATGTCTTGGCGGTTAAACCGGAAAATATGGCGCTTTTTGAAGCCTTGTGCGAGCGTGAACGGGCGCCGTACGCGGTGATTGGTGAGGCCACCGATGCGCGTCATCTGTCGCTTGAAGACAGCCACTTCGACAATACTCCTATCGACATGCCGATGGATATCTTGCTGGGTAAAGCGCCCAAAATGCACCGAGATGTGACGCGTCAGCAAGTGACAGGTACAGTGCTTAACACCCAAGGCATTGAGCTAGCGGAAGCCTGTGAGCGTGTTTTACGCTTGCCGGCGGTGGCGGAGAAAACCTTCTTGATCACCATCGGTGACCGTTCGGTGACCGGACTGGTTGCGCGTGACCAAATGGTCGGCCCTTGGCAGGTACCCGTCGCTAACTGTGCGGTCACGGCGGCCAGCTATGACAGTTATCACGGCGAGGCGATGGCGATGGGTGAGCGTACCCCAGCTGCCTTGCTCGACTTTGCTGCTTCTGCCCGTATGGCGGTCGGCGAAGCACTTACCAATATTGCCTGTGCCGATATTGGTAGCCTGACTAACATTAAACTGTCTGCGAACTGGATGTCCGCGGCAGGTCATCCGGGCGAAGACGCCGGCTTGTACGAAGCGGTTAAAGCCGTGGGCGAGGAGCTGTGTCCTGAGCTGTCACTGACCATTCCGGTGGGTAAAGACTCGATGTCGATGAAAACCCAGTGGCAGCAAGACGGTGAAAACAAAACCGTCACCGCGCCGATGTCGCTGATTATCACCGCCTTTGGCCGCGTGGAAGATGTGCGTCGTACCGTGACCCCACAACTGCGTACCGATAAAGGTGATAGCCACTTGATTGCGATTGACCTCGGTGAGGGCGCGCAGCGTCTGGGCGCAACCGCGTTGGCTCAGGTTTACCACCAATTGGGCGATAAGCCTGCCGATGTCACCAGCAGCGCCCGCCTAAAAGGCTTTTTCAATGCGATGCAAACCTTGGTAGCAGAGCAAAAGCTACTGGCGTATCACGACCGAGCCGATGGCGGACTGTTCGTCACCTTGGCGGAAATGGCGTTTGCCGGTCACACCGGTATTGACGTGGATATCGCCCGTTTAGGCGACGATGCCTTGTCGGTGCTGTTTAACGAAGAACTGGGCGCGGTGATCCAAGTGGCAGCGCAAGATCTCGAGCGTGTTAATGCGGTGTTGGATGAACATCAATTAACCGCATGCAGCCACCTGATTGGCGGCTTAAGCGATAGCGATGAGATTATCTTGCGTCACAGTGAGGCGCCTATCTATCAAGCCAGTCGCCAGCACCTGCGTCAGATTTGGGCTGAAACCACGTATCAGATGCAAGCGCGTCGCGATAATCCGGACTGTGCCCGCCAAGAGTTTGACGCCAAGCAGGCGGCCGATCCTGGGTTGCACGCCAGCCTGAGCTTTGACGTGCATGAAGATATTGCTGCGCCATATATCGCTACCGGTCAACAACCGACGATGGCTATTTTGCGTGAGCAAGGCGTGAACTCGCATGTGGAAATGGCCGCCGCCTTCGATCGCGCTGGCTTTAACGCTGTGGACGTTCATATGAGTGATATTCTCTCAGGACGCGTCAGTTTGGACGGTTTCCAAGGGCTGGTGGCCTGTGGCGGTTTCTCTTACGGTGACGTGTTAGGCGCTGGTGAAGGTTGGGCGAAATCAATTCTGTTTAACAGCCGCGCGCGCGATCAATTCAGTGACTTCTTTACGCGTGAAGATACCTTGGCACTTGGCGTGTGTAATGGCTGCCAAATGCTATCGAACCTGCATGAACTGATCCCAGGCGCCGCACACTGGCCACGATTTGTTCGTAATGAGTCGGAGCGCTTTGAAGCGCGCTTTAGCCTGGTGGAAGTGCAATCAAGCCCATCCGCCTTCTTTGCTGGGATGGCGGGTTCACGGATGCCCATTGCGGTATCGCATGGTGAAGGACGCGTTGAGGTGCGTGATGCAGAGCATCTAGCGGCTATTGAGGCGTCAGGCACGGTGGCGTTGCGTTACACCGATAATCACGGCCAGCCAACACAAGCCTATCCTGCCAACCCGAATGGCTCACCCAATGGCATTACCGCGCTGACCACTGAGTCGGGTCGCGTCACCATTATGATGCCGCACCCTGAGCGGGTATTCCGTACGGTTGCTAACTCTTGGCACCCTGATGATTGGGGCGAAGACAGTGCGTGGATGCGCATGTTCCGCAACGCGCGGGTCACACTGGGATAAGCCTTATACCAATCAAAGCCGCCAATCTATGGCGGCTTTTTAGTGATAAGCGTGAATCGATGGATGATTTTTTATCCGGCTGCGATACAATTTCAGCTAAACAACTGATCCATCAGGACCGGCTGCGGCCAACGAGAAGGATAACGGAATGAAAAAAATTGAAGCCATCATCAAGCCATTTAAACTCGATGACGTACGCGAAGCACTTGCCGACGTGGGCATCACGGGGATGACTGTCTCAGAAGTAAAAGGTTTTGGTCGTCAGAAAGGTCATACTGAGCTTTACCGTGGCGCTGAATACATGGTCGACTTTCTGCCTAAGGTCAAGTTGGAAGTCGTGGTCGCGAATGATGTCGCAGAACAGTGTGTTGAAACCATCATTGATACCGCACAAACCGGTAAAATTGGTGATGGTAAAATCTTTGTCTTCGATGTTGAACGCGTGGTGCGTATCCGTACCGGTGAAGAAGACGAAGAAGCGATTTAATATCGCGAGTTGGACTAATACGGTAAGCAACAAAAAGCCAAGCGTGATGCTTGGCTTTGTTGTTTGTGTGGCGTGGTGATTGACTACGCGCTAGGGTTGGCCGGATGCGCTTGATAACGACCCGGCTTATGATTCATCGCCAAAACTAAGTTGAGCACAATCGCGCCAACCACCGACCACATCAAGAGATTGAGGTCGATGAGGAAGAAAGACAATGCCAAGATGGTACAGTCGATGCCCATCTGTAGTTTTCCTGCCGAGATCCCAAACTTGTCCTGACAATAAAGCACCAGTACGTTAAAACCAGTTACACAGAAAGTACAGGGTGCCGAAGGAAAGGTCAGTAAATTGGCTGACTAACAAAGCAAGGCCAGTCGTCCCGCCGGTTAACAGTCCGGCCTGTTGCAAGAAAAACACCCCTTGTGCGACGAGAAACGCCCCAGAGGCAATGGCGATCACATCTTCTTTTAAGCTGTGTTGATATCGGCTCACACGGCTTCTCCCTACATAAACAGCAACAAAAAGTCCGCCAAAACCCAACTGGGGCGGCGGTTAAATAAGGTTAATGGGAATTGCGGGCGCGGATTTTATCGCCAAATGAAAGTAATAAAAAGTCAGCCAAGTAAATCACTGGCTGATAGGATGTCAGCAATTTGATACTCGCGTGTAAATTGTTTACAGCGCACAATCTGCGTTTCTGTATGGCGGACTAATCTGGCACAACCGACGTATAAAAAAAACGGCCGATTGACACTACCTGTTACAGTGGTTTTTTTGTAGAATGACGAACGCAGTAATGGCGGTAGCGTAAACGTTTGCGTCGGGCTTTTAAAATGCCGACTTTTCCGCCTGTTTGCCTTGGTTTAGTCACTTTAAATGTGTAAGGCGACTAACCCAAGGTGTGGCGCACTATGCCATATCAAAACCATTCGAGCTATCGGGCCAACTTGGGTACGGATAGCATTCGCTTTAAGGGTAATAGCCCGCCACCATTGAGTCAGGAGAGACAAATGCTAAAGCGTGACATGAAGATTGCGGATTACGATCCGGCACTGTTCGCAGCCATTGAAGAAGAAACGGCTCGTCAGGAAGAACACATTGAGCTGATTGCGTCAGAAAACTATACCAGCCCACGCGTCATGGAAGCGCAAGGCTCTCAACTGACCAACAAATATGCCGAAGGCTACCCCGGCAAGCGTTATTACGGCGGCTGTGAGCATGTCGATAAAGTGGAAGCTCTTGCGATTGAGCGTGCGTGTGAATTGTTTGGTTGTGAATATGCTAACGTGCAACCTCACTCTGGCTCACAAGCTAACAGTGCTGTGTATATGGCGCTGCTAAACCCAGGCGATAAGGTTTTGGGCATGAGCTTGGCGCATGGTGGCCACTTAACGCACGGCTCTCCTGTCAACTTTTCAGGCAAACACTATGAAGTGGTTGCGTACGGCATTGATGAAGCGGGTAAGATTGATTACGAGCAAATGGAACAGCTCGCGCTGGAACATAAGCCGAAAATGATCATTGGTGGTTTCTCTGCCTATTCGCAAGTGGTGGATTGGAAGCGTATGCGTGAAATCGCCGACAAAGTGGGCGCTTGGTTCATGGTGGACATGGCACACGTTGCTGGTTTGATTGCAGCAGGCGTGTATCCAGATCCATTACCGCATGCACACGTGGTCACCACCACCACCCACAAAACCCTTGCAGGGCCGCGCGGCGGTTTGATCCTGTCTAATGCGGGTGAAGACCTCTACAAAAAGCTCAACTCTGCAGTGTTCCCAGGTGGCCAAGGTGGCCCACTGATGCACGTGATTGCGGGTAAAGCTGTCGCGTTTAAAGAGGCGATGGAACCTGAGTTTAAAGCCTATCAAGCGCGCGTGATTGATAACGCCCGTGCAATGGTGAAGGGGTTCCAAGCACGCGGTTATAACATCGTGTCAGGGTCAACCGACAACCACTTGTTCTTGGTTGATTTGATTGACAAAGAGATCACTGGTAAAGAAGCGGATGCTGCGCTCGGTGCCGCGAATATCACAGTGAACAAAAACAGTGTGCCGAACGATCCACGTAGCCCGTTTGTCACCTCAGGCATTCGTGTGGGGACACCAGCGATTACACGCCGTGGCTTTACCGAGCAAGACGCTGAACAGCTCGCGCATTGGATGTGTGATGTGTTAGACAACATCAACAATGAGCAAGTGATTGCTGAAACTAAAGAAAAAGTTCAAGCCATTTGCCGCCGCCTACCGGTTTATGCGTAACCGGTGAGCGTTGTAAGTGAAACAGCAAAGGCGCCTTCAGGCGCCTTTTTTGTGCGTGGTTAGCCACCGATTCTTAGCGAAATCAGCTTTGCGCACAGAATCGTTACAAACTCGCCGTTTGCAGGCTTTTTCATAATCGCAAATCGGTTACACTAACGGGATGATATTGAGGAGGCTAGCCCCATGCACTGTCCATTCTGTGGTGCAACCGACACCAAAGTGATCGATTCTCGACTCGTCGCCGATGGCCATCAAGTTCGTCGTCGTCGCCAGTGTTTGGCGTGCGCAGAACGTTATACCACGTTCGAAACGGCAGAGCTGGTGATGCCACGCATCATCAAAACCAATGGTAATCGTGAGCCTTTTGACGAAGAAAAGCTGCGCGGTGGCATTCAGCGCGCACTGGAAAAACGGCCTGTCAGTGCGGACGATATTGAAAAAGCGATCAACAGCATTAAATCACGCCTTCGCGCGACCGGTGAGCGAGAGATTAGCTCAGCCTCGGTTGGTAACTTAGTGATGGAAGCACTCAAAGAGCTCGATAAAGTGGCGTATATCCGTTTTGCCTCTGTCTATCACAGCTTTGAAGATATTCGTGAGTTCGGTGAAGAAATTGCACGGTTGCAAAAATGAGTAACAACCAACGCGATAACACCATGATGGCGCGCGCACTCGCGCTTGCCGCTCAAGGGCGCTTTACCACGACCCCGAATCCGAATGTGGGCTGTGTGATTGCGCATGGTGACGACATTGTTGGTGAAGGGTTTCATCTTGCTCCCGGCGGGCCACATGCCGAGGTACACGCTTTAAAGGCGGCGGGGGAACGTGCACAAGGGGCGACAGCTTATGTCACCTTAGAGCCTTGCTCTCACTATGGTCGCACGCCACCGTGTTGCGATGCCTTAATTGCCGCTAACGTCAGTCGCGTAGTGTGTGCCATGCAAGATCCCAATCCTCAAGTGGCAGGGAGAGGCATCGCGCGCTTACAAGAAGCAGGTATTGAGGTGGTCGTCGGTGTGATGGCAGAGCAGGCCAAGGCGCTAAACCCCGGTTTTATTAAGCGAATGCTCACCCAAATGCCGTATGTACAGCTTAAGCTGGCAGGAAGCCTCGATGGCCGGACCGCCTTAGCCAATGGCCAAAGTAAATGGATCACCGGTGAGTCTGCACGCGCCGATGTGCAAGCGTTTCGTGCTCAAGCTAGTGCCATTTTATCGACCAGCGCCACGGTATTGGCCGATAACCCCAGCCTCAATGTACGCCAAAGCCAACTTCCTCGAGCCACACTTGATGCTTATCCGCAATCGACTGTGCGCCAACCGACACGTGTTGTGCTAGATAGAGACAATAAAACTTCACCGGATGCAACCGTCTATCAGCTTGACGGTGATGTGATCCGTATTGTTGATTCACCGAGTAATCATGCGTGGCCGGATAACGTGCAAGAATGGGTGATGCCCGATGCGTCACTCACCGCTATCCTTCGCGCATTGGCGGAACATGACATTGACAAAGTGTGGGTCGAAGCGGGCGCAAGGCTAGCGGGTCAGCTTCTCACTGAATCGTTAGTCGATGAACTGATTGTTTACCAAGCCCCCGTCTTGTTAGGAGGCGATAGTCGCCCCTTGGTTGCTTTAGATGGGATGCAACGGATGGACGATGCACCGCGCTTTCACTTTAATCACGTGACGAGGATCGGTGACGATGTTCGCTTAACCGCCATGCTCTCTGAGCATGCCGTGATCACGCAAGAGTACGAATAACGATGTTTACTGGAATTATCGAAGCGGTAGGCCGAGTAGAACGCTTGACTCGCCGCGGGCAAGACATGACTTTGACTATCGACAGTGGTGAGCTTGATCTCTGTGATGTCAAACTGGGTGACAGTATCGCCACCAATGGGGTGTGCTTGACCGTGGTAGCATTGAGCGCAACGGGCTACAGCGCAGATGTGTCATCTGAAACCCTTGCGCGTTCATCACTAGGGCACTTGTCGGTCGGAGACAAGGTCAATCTTGAAAAGGCGATGCTACCCACCACGCGATTTGGCGGCCACATGGTGGCGGGCCATGTTGATGGCCTTGGTGAAGTGACATCAGTGAACCAAACCGGCCGCGCGTGGGAATACTGGATTAGATTACCGTCTGAGCTCGCCAAATATGTGGCATTGAAAGGCTCGATCACGGTAGATGGGATTAGCCTGACGGTGAACGATGTCAATGGCAGTGCATTTAAGCTCACCATCGTGCCGCATACCGCTGAACAAACCACGATTCAAACGTTTGCCCCTGGTCGCAAAGTGAACATCGAAGTTGATGTGATCGCCCGTTACCTTGAGCGATTAATGCTCGGTGACAAGGCGGCTGAACCCACACAACCAACGGGAGTCAGCCTTGATACGCTGGCCCGTTCCGGCTTTTTGAAATAAGGAATCCAAGATGGCAATAAGTAGTGCCCAAGAAATCATTGACGATATCCGCCAAGGTAAAATGGTGGTATTGATGGATGACGAAGATCGCGAAAATGAAGGCGATTTGATCATTGCGGCCGAAGCGATCACGCCAGAAGCTATCAATTTCATGGCCACCCATGGTCGGGGCTTGATTTGCTTAACGCTGACCCAACAGCGCTGTCAGCAGCTTGGATTACCTTTGATGGTGTCTGACAATAACGCGCAATTTTCCACTGCTTTCACGGTGTCGATTGAAGCGGCGGAAGGGGTGACCACCGGCATTTCTGCCGCCGATCGTGCACGTACCGTACAAGCTGCGGTCGCGCCTAATGCGAAAGCTGCCGATTTAGTTCAGCCGGGCCATGTGTTCCCCTTAATGGCACAAGAGGGTGGTGTTCTGACCCGTGCTGGCCACACCGAGGCAGGCTGTGATCTGGCCCGCTTAGGAGGCTTTAGTCCTGCGTCCGTGATTGTCGAAATCCTCAACGAAGATGGCACCATGGCGCGCCGTCCTGATTTGGAAGTGTTTTGTGAAAAGCACGGTATCAAGCTGGGCACCATTGCAGATTTGATTGAATACCGAAACCTTAACGAAACCACCATTGAGCGTGTCGCCTCTTGTAAGTTGCCCACCGAATTTGGTGAGTTTGATTTGGTCACCTACCGTGACACCATTGATAACCAAATCCACTATGCGATGTGTAAAGGCGAAGTGACCGCTGATCCGACCTTGGTTCGCGTGCACTTGCAAGATACCTTTACCGATGTGCTTCAATCTGACCGAACGGCTGAACGCAGCTGGAGCCTAACCCGTGCGATGCAACGGATCAGTCATGACGGTGGTGTGTTGGTGATTTTGGGGAAAGAAGAAACCAGCGATGCCATTATCAATAAGGTGAAAGCATTTGAAGCGCAAGATAAAGGCGAGCAGCCAGCTAGCGCCAAATGGCAAGGCACGTCACGCCGTGTTGGCATTGGCTCGCAAATCTTGGCAGACCTTGGCGTTAAGCAAATGCGTTTGCTTTCGTCATCAACGAAACGCTATCACGCACTATCAGGCTTTGGGTTGAACGTGGTGGAATACGTCACCGAATAACCTAACAAGCAAGGCTGCGCGAGGTGCGACAGGGTTGGCGGGCACGGAACATGGTGCCATTCGCTAAAAATGTGGTAGAATCGCGCGGTTTCTCATTCCGGAAAGCAAGTCACAGGAAGGCTCATGAACGTAATCGAAGGTGCATTTGCCGCGCCCAACGCGCAGGTTGCTATTGTTATCTCTCGCTTTAATAGCTTTATCAACGAGAGTTTACTATCAGGTGCGATCGACGCACTGAAGCGCCAAGGCCAAGTCAGCGAAGATAATATTACCGTGGTCCGCTGTCCCGGTGCCTACGAGTTGCCTTTGGTGACCCAGAAACTAGCCAAAAGCGGTCGCTACGATGCGATTGTAGCGCTAGGTTCGGTGATCCGCGGTGGCACGCCCCACTTTGACTATGTGGCCGGAGAATGTAATAAAGGGTTAGCACAGGTTGCACTGGAGTTTGAAACCCCAGTCGCCTTTGGCGTGCTGACTGTTGACACCATTGAGCAAGCCATCGAACGCGCAGGTACCAAGGCTGGTAATAAAGGGGCAGAGGCTGCACTGAGCGCGCTTGAAATGGTCAATGTCCTGTCCCAGATTGAATCCTAAACGGGGGTTAGAGTGAAACCAGCCGCACGACGTAATGCACGCCAATTTGCATTGCAAGCCATCTATTCATGGCAACTGGCGCAAGGCAATATCGCAGATATTGAGGCACAATTCCTTGCAGCCGAAAAGTATGAAGAAGACGACCACAAAGACGCAGAGCCACTTCTGCGTGAGCCTGAAACCGATGTGGAATATTTCCGCAATCTGTTTAGCGGCGTGGTACTGAGTCATCAAGAGCTAGACAGCAAAATGCGTCCTTACTTGTCTCGTCCATTGCAAGACTTGGACGATATGGAGCACGCACTGCTGCGTTTGGCGATGTACGAATTGGTGAAACGTGAAGATGTGCCGTATAAAGTCGTGATTAATGAAGCGGTGGAACTGGCGAAGCGTTTTGGCGCCGAAGACAGCCACAAGTTTGTGAATGGTGTGCTTGATAAAGCGGCCCCACGACTTCGTTAATTACCTCCCTTTCAAGGCCAGCCCCGCTGGCCTTTTTATTTTTAGATGCAATACCACGAAAGCCATTATGACGCGCAACGAATTTGATCTGATTCGCGATTATTTCGCTCGTCAGCCAGTGAGCCGCCGCGATGTGGCGCTAGGCATTGGTGACGACTGTGCCATTACCCAAGTCCCCGAGGGCTGTCAGCTCGCCATCACCACAGATACCATGGTAGAAGGTACCCACTTTCTTGCTACAGCCAGTGCTTCCGATATCGCGCATAAAGCGTTTGCATCGAATTTAAGCGATTTAGCAGCCATGGGAGCGATGCCTGCTTGGTGCTCGTTGGCGCTAACGTTACCTGAACCAGACGAAGCGTGGGTGGCGGGATTTTGCCAAGGTTTCTCTGCGCTTGCTGAATATTTTCAAGTTCAGCTGATTGGCGGTGATACCACGCGTGGACCCAAAAGTATTACCATGACTTTGCATGGCCATGTCCCTCATGGACAGGCATTAACGCGCGATGGTGCGAAGCCTGGGGATTGGTTATATGTCACCGGTACGTTGGGGGACAGTCAAGCAGGACTGAACTATGTCCTTGGTAAGCCGGTGACTGATGAGGCACGGGCGGCCACATTGATTAATCGGCATTATCGCGCGCAGCCTCGCGTAACAGCAGGCCAAGCTTTACGCGGTATCGCTTCGGCGGCGATTGATATTTCTGATGGGCTGGTGGCTGATATTCAGCATATTCTCAAAGCCAGTGGTGTGGGGGCATCCATTGATGTGACCCAACTGCCGCTGTCGGAGGCGTTACTGGCGGATGTGGACAGCCGTGAAACCGCGCAAAAGCTTGCCTTAACCAGTGGCGAAGAATATGAATTGTGCTTTACCGTACCGGAAATGTATCGCGGGACGTTAGAGACAACACTGAAACACACTGGGGTCACCGCCTCTTGTATTGGTCAAATTAATGGCAGTCAGTCTTTACAATTGATGGCCGATGGTAATCCCTTAGACTGGACGCTATCAGGATGGGATCACTTTAAGGAGTTGGACAGTGACAGATCCTAAGCAGCGTTTATCGCTTAAAAATCCGTTGCATTTGCTGGCCGTTGGGCTGGGGAGCGGGCTCTCTCCGGTGGTGCCGGGGACGGTTGGTACCTTGTTTGCGGTGCCTTTTTATTGGCTACTTGCTACCTACACAGCGCCAGTTGGTTTATGGATAGCCATTCTTGTCGGTAGCCTTGCAGGGATTGTGATTTGCGGTCGTACCTCTGCGGATATGAAAGTGCATGATCACGGCGCGATTGTGTGGGATGAATTTGTTGGCTTTTGGATCACCATGGCATTGGTGCCAAGCACCGACTGGCAGATTATCTTGGCGGGCTTCGTGATGTTTCGACTCTTCGATATGATTAAGCCTTGGCCTATCAGTTGGTTGGACAAGCATGTTCATGGTGGGCTGGGGATCATGCTCGATGATATCCTTGCCGGCGTGATGGCCATGTTGAGCCTTTGGGCGTGGGTGACTTACGTTTAATCAACCAACCTTTGGCCACGAAAAATGCCGCGTTGAACACGCGGCATTTTTGTATCTTGGGTCAGTCGCAGAGGTTAGCGCATTGTCTGGTTGAGCTTTTTATCGACAGAGAGATTGCCAGCCCCACTGAACAGCAATGAGACGGCGGCAGCGAGTAATGCCAATCCAAACTCATACCCGTTGTTGCTTAGAAATAGGCCGTTATCCCAGTGCACGGTAACAATCGCGACCAGCATGGTGATTGCAGTGACAGCCGCAGCAGGGCGCGTCAATAGACCAATCAACAGCAGCATACCGCCAAAAAACTCCGCACTACCTGCCATCAACGCCATTAGTACACCAGGCTCAAGGCCAATCGATGCCATCCATTGGCCCGTTCCTTCAAGGCCATAGCCGCCAAACCAACCAAACAGTTTTTGCGCGCCATGAGCGCTCAAAATCACTCCGACAGGAAGGCGCAAAGCTAAGGGGGCAAAGCTTGATTGAGTGGAAAGCAGAGTGTGTAAATGTTGACGCATAATGGGCCTCTTCGAAAAAATTGATAGATATTGGCGTTACTCGCCGGATTGAGAGCAATGATAAAGACGAGGCGTCCGAATAATAAGTAGTAGGGCTTGATGGATATGTTCGGATATTTTGAACAAACACCAAGTAGAAACCAAAGAAGGAGGGGATAAACGTTTACTGGCGCTCCCACAGGGACTCGAACCCCGATCGGTCGCTTAGGAGGCGACTGCTCTATCCTGTTGAGCTATGGGAGCGCGGGCAACTATTATACGTAAAAACAGGCGCGATTTAAGCGCCTGTTTCAATTTAGTTTATCCCTTTGGTGACAATATCACCGATCTGAATGCTGCCTATCAAGCTGTCGGGTTGGATAACCGCTTCGGCACTGCTTTCATAAACACGCGCAACGGTTAATGTCATTCCGCTTTTACGGCGCTGAGTGCGCACAATTCCTAAATCATCAGTGAAAGAAGCGAGATGCCACAGTTGTAACTGATCACCCTGTTTCACCCCATTGATTCGGCCGACGTTGATTTGTGCGATATTGTCTTTTAGCGCCACAATCTTAGGCTTGCTGGCGCGGCAGGATAAGGCCGACTCTAAATCCAGCAAGATGTTACGACTCATGCGTCGTGCCATTTGCCCGTAAGGCGATTGCCAAAAACGCGCTGTTTGGGTATCCACTTGGCTATGGCGCTCAAAAGGCCATTTGGCAACATCACGATAGCGGCGCTGGAAAATGACTTCACCGCTTTCAGCGTCCATCGCTTGTACATTGACTGCCAATTGCCGATTGTCTTGCGAGCGGCCGAAGCTGCCACTGTCTGTGGTCGCAGAGAGATCGGTAATGGCTCCAGTCACGACAAATTGTGCATCTTTATCTTCCGCCAGCATCGCGACAGCTTGCGGGGCGTTCGGCGAAACATCGACATTCGCAATACCACGGCCAACAAAACTTTGTCCGTGTTGAGTGACTTCTCGACTAAGCAGCACAGAAAAATCATCACCAAATTGGTAAATTCCTCCTAAGGCCGCTTGCTGAGGCGACACAATCGGAAAGCGTGTCATCACCATTCCTTTCTTATACTGTGTCTTGTGGCAAGCATTTGCCGATGGATAGATATCCACCCGCACATTGACCACATAATTGCCACCTTGAGTGCCTTCTTCCAGAATTAAGATCTCGCGGACTTCACTACCATTGAACTGGTAACCGGGCTTAACGGAGGTAAGAAATCGTTTGATTTGCTGCAAACTGCCTACATCGGCGCCGGAGAACTGCATGGCATCGAACGTGGCGGCTTCTAACGCGCGGACGCGTGCCGCTTGCTCGCTTTCAAGGATGGGCGAGCTGGCAGACACTTCATACCAAGCTGCCTGTGTGAGCGGCGTGATAAACAGAGAAAAAAGCAGGCCGAATCGCGCCAAACGGGTTTTCATAGTCAAGTTCTCACTTAGTAGGTATGGAAATTGCTTCGTTAACATAACAGGTAGGGTGGCAACCCTAACAAGAGCATGACGCATGAGAGATTGATGCAAGTTGTGTTCCGGAACACAAGGGTGACAATTCAAGGTAAAGGTTTGTGGTCCTTGTCCGATACTCTAAGAAGACACTTGTCTCACATCGATGACTGATCGCGGAGCATGATACGATGAAAAAGTGGATAGTGGCGGTATTAGCGCTGTTGACAGCAGGCTGTGCATATACGCCTATTTACAACGGGAAAGAGCCCTACTCGGGGAGTGAGTTCTTCCTCAAGCAGCGTCCTCGCCACACGCTGGACTATTTTTTAAATAGCATGGCCGACGAATTGCTGGCGACAAACGCTTACTTAACCGCACGTACCCCGTTGGCGGTCACGTCGTTTGTAGACTTGCAAGACATGTCTGAAACGAACTGGTTAGGCAATACAGTGACCGAAGGGCTGATCTATCAGATGCAAAGCCGTGGCTTTACCGTCATAGACTTCAAATCGACCGGCGCTATTCGTGTCACCGAAGAAGGGGACTTTGCCATCAGCCGTGATTGGAAAGAGTTAAACCCCGAGCAGCAAATTGATTATATATTGACAGGCACCATGCTACGACAAGGTGGAGGTGTACTGGTCAATGCGCGTATTATTGGCATGGAGTCGCGTGTTGTGGTCGCTTCTGCGCAAGGGTTTTTACCCGCAGACCGTATTGGTCGAGATATTGACACGCTTTATAAAGTGCGCATGCGTGATGGCGTCATTATTCGTGATGATCAAAACCGCATCAAGCGTGAAACAGTCGTTCTTAAGCCTTAACCAAGACAGGATGATTCATGAGCATAAAACATGGACTTTGCCTTTTAGCCCTGATGGCTTTAACCGCGTGTCAGCCTCTGACCAAGATGAAAGAGGAGAATGTTATTTCTGCGGTTGGTATGGCTTCAATCAGTGCTCAACAAGGGGCCACGCAAGAAGAGCGTGAAACACGTGCAATGCGAGCGTCAAAAGTCGAGGCATATAAAGAGCTCAGTGAGCAGGTGTATGGGCTTCGAGTCAGTGGTCGTACGCGTGTGGAGGATCAAAGTCTTGGCCGTGATAGCACACAAGGCGCTGTCGATGGGATTATCCGCGGTGCCGAAGTGGTGGCAAGCTATAAAGTTGGTGACAGCTACGTGACCGAATTGGAGCTTGATTTAGACTTGATGCAAAAAATGAAGCGTTATGGCGAGTCGCAAAACATCCCCCGTAACGAAAATATTATCTTTTAATCCACCGTTTCTACGCGCAATCAGCGAGCCAGATGGCTCGCTTTTTTATTAACTGTTATTGGCCAGCTAAGCTACGTTGTTTTGCAGATCGAGTTGTACCATTGGGAGGGGGCACGCGCAGTGGGCATACGCGCTACGACCAATTTAAAGCGGTTAAGTAAGGAGACGTCAGTGCGCAGTGTCAGGTGGCTCGGCGTATACTAAAGCGCGAGCTACGCTTTTACATTTGTGCCAAGGGTTTTCCGGCCTGACGCATTGCCGTCATGGTCATAAGTCAGCTCTGACTTGCCGCCGCTTTCTTGGAACAAATTACGTAACCGGTGGATGCTTAAACTTGCGCGTTGTAGCGCCATCCCATTGGTCTCGTTTTGTTGCTTACAGGCTTGAATGTGCTGTTGGATGGTGTTGACGTATTCAACGCATTGCGGATCGCCTTGAAGCTTTTCTCGCTCAGGGTGCTGCGCGAGTTGGCTATCAGCACGCTGTATTTCATTCACCAAGATTTGCTTTTGTTTGGCGGTGGCTTCGATGTCTTCCGACACCCGGCTGGCAATGGTTTTGGCTTCTTGCTCGAGCAGCGTTTTTAGCGACTGAACTCGCTCTAGCTGCTGCTCGAGAAGGACGGACAGGGGCGCATTTTGACTCATAAACTATCCCGCCAGATTAACTGTCGTTCAAATCGTTCTCAAAGCGCATCATATTGGCAGCGAGTTTGTCAGCATCGACTTTATACGAGCCATTGGCAATGGCTTGTTTAATTTCAGCGACTTTCGCACTGTCAAAATACGGCTCAGAGGCCATTTGCTGATTCATTTTTCCGATCTCTCGGCTTTGATGGCTCAGCGACACTGCATCATCTTGACTGGTCGTGCGTTGCTGTTCACGCACGGCGCTCCCTTGCGCCTCTTGTGTCTTATTCTGGTTCCCGCTATTGCGGGTTGTGGTCAGCGGTTGCTGGTTACCACGTAGTTGATCAATACTCGCCATAAACGTCGCCTTACTGTCAGTCGCTTTTGAGTCCGTTGCTCAGCGTATCGGCATTCCTTTTGCTAACTTTAGCATTCGGGCGTAAAAAATTAGAAATTTACCGTCACTTCGCCCACCGCCGAGATTGTAGCATCGACAATCCGATTGGATTTATCGTTCTTGACTTTTATTTGCTCTCCTAGAGCACCGTCACTTAATGCCGTACCTTTTGCAACAATATTGAGTCCGTTTCCACGTGCAGTGATAACAACGTCATCATTTCGACACACGGCACACACATCGTTACTGCTGATGGGCTGACCAATCCCGACCGTTCTCTTTACTTTCGAGCCTATTAGGCGCGCTGGACTGGTGTAGGTTTGGCCACGTTGAAACCGACTGTCAACCATTTGAATGGTCATATCACTCGCTGCAAGAGGCATGCCACGATCTAACGGACGCTTGGCAACGACCAGTGGGATCATTAAGCGAATTTGGACTGGGATATACACCTGCCAGTCATCTTGAGGACACGAGACCATGACCGTTACCGAGGTATTCATACGTTGTCGCCCTGGCACTTCGGTATCCAATGGCAGCGGGCAATCGGTCAGGCGTAATCTCGAGTCAAGGTTGCCGGCTGTGATGTCGAGCTCACCGTTTTTGGGCACCGAAATGATAGACTCGACATGTTGTTCTGCCGCTTCTCTGACCGCATCCATTTGACTTACCGTCGCAGCGGCTATACTTACGCTAAAGCTTGCTAATAAGCTGACGATAAATAAACGTAATATCTGATACATAGATCCAAACCATTGATGACGACCAAAGAAGAAATTTTCCCTTCTTTCTCGAGAGTAGTGCAATAACCCACTACTATTATCATGCTACTCTACATAAAAAACGGGGCAACATGGAGTTTATCTTATGACAGGTGGTGTTCTTGATTCGGTCAACCAGCGCACGCAGCTGGTAGGACAAAACCGGTTAGAGCTGTTGACTTTCCGCCTGATGAGAAACCAACGCTTTGGCATTAACGTCTTTAAAGTAAAGGAAGTTCTTCAGTGCCCTAAGTTAACCGCGATGGCAAATTTACATCCCTTAGTAAAAGGGGTCGCACACATTCGTGGTCAAACAGTCTCTGTCATTGATATGAGCCTAGCAACTGGCGGGCCAGCTATTCCGGATCCCGAAAATCGTTTCGTGATCATTTCTGAATTTAACCGCTCGATGCAGGGCTTTTTAGTTGGCTCGGTCGAGCGTATCGTGAACATGAATTGGGAAAAAATCCTCCCTCCGCCTCAAGGCACGGGCCGTTCTCACTACTTGACCGCTGTCACTGAAATTGACAATGAACTAGTGGAAGTGCTGGATGTTGAAAAAATCTTGAATGAAATTGCACCCGTGAATGAGGAAATCAGTGAGGAGGTGCTCTCTAAGCGTCAAGAACGCGAGGAAAGCGCTCCGAGCCAAGTACTGGTCGCGGATGATTCGAGCGTGGCGCGTCGCCAAGTGAAGCGCGCTGTAGAAAGTGTCGGTTATGATGTTATCTTGGTACAAGATGGCAAAGAGGCACTGGATAAACTGAAAGAAATGGCAGCAGAAGGCAATATATATAGCCAGCTGGCATTGGTGATTTCAGATATTGAGATGCCGGAAATGGACGGTTACACCCTCACCACTGAAATCCGAAAAGATGCGAGCTTAAAAGATCTTCATGTAGTATTGCATTCATCTTTAAGTGGGGTATTTAACGAGGCCATGGTGCAGCGCGTGGGCGCCAACTCGTTTATCGCGAAATTCGACCCTGATGAATTGGGCTCTGCCGTCATCGAAGCGGTTAAGTCGTAACCCAAACAGAGCGATTGAGTTGATTAATGACAAATGTAGCAATCAGTGACCAAGAATATCGAGACTTCTGCAAGCATCTCGAATCGAAATGCGGCATCGTGCTTGGGGATAGCAAACAATACCTAGTACGAAGCCGACTTAGCCCATTGGTCAATAAGTTTGGTTTGGCGTCACTCTCTGAATTGGTGAAATCGGTGATTACGGGCCGAAATCGAGAGCTGGCAGTGGCAGCAATCGATGCGATGACCACCAATGAAACCCTGTGGTTTCGTGACACCTACCCGTTTGAAGTGTTGGCCCATCGTCTACTTCCTGAATTAGGCAAAGCCCGCAAACCGATCAAAATTTGGTCGGCGGCGAGCTCATCCGGGCAAGAACCGTATTCTATTGCCATGACAGTGGCTGAAACGCAGCAACGTAAGCCAGGCATGCTAGGCAGTGTGAGCATTACTGCTACCGATATATCAACATCGATGTTGGAGGCTTGCCGTCAGGGAATTTACGATAATCTTGCCCTAGGACGCGGACTCTCACCTGAGCGTCGTCGTACCTTTTTTGAAGATGTCGGTGATGGCAAGATGCGGGTGAAAGAGAATATTAAGCGCATGGTGACATTCCGCCCGCAGAACCTGATGGAAAGCTATAGCTTATTGGGTAAGTTCGACATTATTTTTTGTCGTAACGTCTTGATTTACTTTTCGCCAGACATGAAGGCTCAGGTCTTAAATCAGATGGCGGGAGCGCTTAACCCGGGCGGACACTTAATTCTTGGGGCGTCTGAGTCGCTGACTGGGCTCACTGATAAATTTGAGATGATCCGGTGTAACCCCGGTATTATTTACAAACTCAAGTAATCCTTTTCAAAAGCGGCATCTTTCTTGCCGCTTTTTCTTTTCTGTTTGCCTCTTCTTTAGTGAGTATTGCCGCCGTCTCATCCAGATAATCCCGCGGCTTGGTTTCTATCTCATTGAAAATATAGCGTTTAGGTTGGAAATCAAAAATTGGCATCAAGATTGCTTTGATGTGATGAGAAGAGTTTTGGAGGTTGCCCATGGCGATTACATTTGACAATGCATTAGGCGTACACCAGCACACTGTCGGCGTACGCGCTACACGGGCAGAGACGCTGTCTAGCAACATTGCTAATGCCAACACGCCAGGCTACAAAGCACAAGATATCGACTTTAAACGTGCTTTGCAGGCGGCAACCTCAGGGGCAAGTATTGGCCTAAGCCGCACTAATGAGCGGCACATTGCTGCCACCACCCACGTGGCGGGCGAGAAGAAGTACCGCGTGCCTACGCAACCTGATACTGGGGATGGCAACACGGTTGATGCTCAGCTCGAAAAGAATTTGTTTATGCAGAATGCATTGGAATACCAAGCCTCACTGGATTTTCTTGGCTCAAAGTTCAAGAACATGAAAAAGGCATTGAAAGGGGAATAACCGATGAGCTTGTTTAATATCTTTAACGTATCTGGTTCGGCGATGAGCGCAGAGTCAGTGCGGTTGAACACCACATCAAGCAACCTAGCCAATGCCAATTCGGTAAGCAGTTCTGCGCAGGAAACCTACCGTGCACGGCATCCGATTTTTGCTGCAGAGCTTAATCGCTTCAAGCAGCAAAGCGGTGAGAGTGTGCCGGTGCATATTAAAGGTATCGTTGAGAGCCAAAAGCCTTTACGTGCCGAATATAACCCTGACCACCCGATGGCGAATGAAGAGGGTTATATTTTTAAACCCAACGTCAACGTGATGGAAGAAATGGCGAATATGATCTCCGCGTCGCGCGCCTACCAAACTAACGTGCAGGTTGCCGATGCGAGTAAACAAATGCTGATGCGTACGCTTCAGATGGGTCAGTAATGTAGGAGGCGATAATGGCCGGAATCGACGGTACAGGTTCGACTAGCGGACTGTCCTACATTGACCAGCTCAAGGCGCAGCAGGAGAAAAAACTGCAAGAGAGCCAGGAGAAAGTCACTGGACAGACTGAGCTCAAGCAGGAAGACTTTCTCTCACTGCTCACCAAGCAGCTGTCACAACAGGATCCGTTCAAGCCTGTCGACAATGACAAAATGATCTCCCAGATGGCGTCATTCGCGACGGTAGAAGGGATCGGCAAGATGAACAATCAATTTGATGCGTTCAATGAGTCGATTACTTCGAACCAAGCACTACAAGCGTCATCTTTGGTTGGCCGAGACGTACTGGTTCCTGGCTCGATGGGCGTCAAGCCTGAGGCGGGCGGTATCGCGGGCATGGTAAAACTGCCTCGCGCGCTCGATAACGTGAGTGTTCGGGTGGAGAACGAACAAGGCCAGCTATTGCGAACCTTCAGCATGGGGCCGAAGCCGCCCGGCGATCACCGGGTTGAGTGGGACGGCAACGATGACAACGGCAATCCGATGCCGGAAGGTCGCTATCGATTGAAAGTCAGCGGCATGGTTGATGGCAAAACTCAAGAGTTTGATTTATCAACCTATGCCAATGTGAACAGTGTCTTGCTGGGGAATGGCGACGGCAACGTGATGTTAAATCTTGCCGGCTTCTCCTCACCGTTCAAGCTCGCTGAAGTGCTAGAAGTCGGTAATGCCGACGTCGGTAATGTGACGAAAGGCTAACCGATTTATTAGGAGTGGAAAGCAATGGGTTTTAATATTGCGTTAAGTGGCCTTGGTGCGGCCCAGAAAGACATGAATACCACCAGTAACAACATTGCGAACGCCAATACCTATGGCTTTAAAGAGTCGCGTGCTGAGTTCGGGGATGTGTATTCAACGTCGATTTTTTCGAACTCGAAAACCACCAATGGTACGGGTGTGCAAACCTCAGTCGTTGCGCAGCAGTTCCATGAGGGCTCGAGTATCTACACCAACAACCCGTTGGATTTACGGATCAGTGGTAATGGGTTCTTTGGCGTCTCGAATGATAAGCTTCAAACCAACGACTATCACCTGACGCGTAACGGCGCCTTCCACCTTGATAAAAACAACGACATTATCAACTCGGAAGGTCAGTACCTAATGGGTTATAAAGTGGACCCTGACACTCAGCAAGTTGGTTCATATGAGCCCCAAGCACTGAATGTGCCTGACCAGTTTGGTCAGCCACGTGCCTCGCAGAATGTTGATATTGGCTTGAACTTACCAGCCGGCGGCGCAGATAAAGATCCGGCGCAGTTTAATTTTGAAGACCCAGAAACCTACAACAAGCAAACGTCTGCCACTGTGTATGATTCATTGGGTCAGCCGTATAAGCTTTCTACTTATTATGTGAAAGGGAATGATCCCGCCAACCCGAATAGTTGGTCGGTGTATTACACCATGACGGACCCCGAAGGGGAAAAACCGGTTAATATTCAAGGCGGTAATGCCACCAACGCCACAGGACACACGGGGCATACGGTCGATTTTAACTCAGATGGCTCCGTTAACAGCATCAACGGTGGCAACCCAATAGTAACCGATCCGCTCGGCCCTGCGGGAGCGGCGCTAGAGATGAACGGTGCAAATGGTGATCAGCAGTTGACGATTAACTTCGACAACCCAACCCAATATGCCGCACCGTTTGAAATGCGTAAGTTTAGCGACGATGGCGCGACGACCGGCTATTTGACCAAGGTCGATATTGATCCCAAAGGCACCATCATGGCCACCTATAGTAACGGTGAAAACATCGCACTAGGGCGTGTCGCCATGGTTCGTGTGGCCAACCAACAAGGCCTCGCGCAAGTGGGCAACACCCAATGGGATGTGACACAAGACTCTGGCGATCCTATTTTTGGTGAAGCGATGCAAGGTGCGTTTGGCCAAGTAAAAAGCGGAACGATCGAGCAATCGAATATCGATATGACTCAAGAGCTGGTGGACTTGATCACTGCACAGCGTAACTTCCAAGCCAACTCACGAGCCTTGGAAGTGAGCAACCAGATGCAACAAAACATCTTGCAAATTCGATAGCCGTACTTTCCTTGCCGTCCACCCCTTGGGCGGCAAGGCTTTTCCATTCTCTCCTTCTGCTTAGCGTCCTCTTGGCACCAAATCTTCATAATCAATTGATAAACATCAAGTTTTAATAATGGCATGCTCTTTGCTTTGTTCTGGTTAGAACGATTGTGGAGGCAACCAATATGGATCGCGCGTTATACCTTGCCATGAGTGGTGCGAAGCAGGACATGCAAGCGATGCAGCTGCGCGCAAATAACTTGGCAAACGTGAGCACAACAGGCTTTCGAGCCGATCTTGAGCAGTCTCGCTCCATGCAAGCGTATGGCGAAGGACTTCCCAGCCGTGTGTTCAACATGACAGAGCGTCCTGGCTATCGTTTTGAGCAGGGCTCAACGATTACCACCGGCCGTAATCTCGATGTTGCCGTACAGGGACAGGGTTGGTTAGCGGTACTCGATAGCCAAGGGCAAGAGGGATATACCCGCGCGGGCCACTTGAAAGTCGACCAGACAGGGCTGCTGCAAAACAGTAACGGCAACCTAATCTTAGGGGAAACCGGCGGTCCGATTTTTATTCCACTCCCGGCAGCAAAAATTGAAGTGGGCAAAGATGGCTCGGTGTCGGTGCTTCCGCAAGGGGCGCCTGCCGATGCGATGGAAGTGGTGGATAGGATTAAATTGGTTCGTCCCGACAATCAAGACTTATTCAAAGACAAAGACGGGGTTTTCAAAGCCAAGCAACCCGGCACTATCTTTCCTGCTGATGCGGGCGTGACGCTACTCACCGGTGCATTAGAAGGCAGCAACGTCAATGCTGTGGGCGAAATGACCGGCTTAATCGACTTGCAGCGTCACTTTGAAATGCAAGTGAAGCTGATGAAAACTGCGGAAAAAATGGACGAGTCGTCTGCATCACTGTTGCAGCTTGGCTAAGTCATCTTAAGAGGAACACACTATGCATCCAGCATTATGGGTCAGTAAAACCGGACTTGATGCGCAACAGACTAACATCTCGACCATCTCGAATAACTTAGCGAACGCATCCACCATTGGCTTTAAAAAGTCGCGTGCCGTGTTTGAAGATTTGTTTTATCAAAACATCAACCAACCGGGTGGCCAGTCTTCGCAAAACACAGAGTTGCCCAGTGGCCTGATGCTAGGCGCGGGTTCTAAAGTGGTTGCCACGCAGCGTGTTCATACCAATGGTAATGTGCAAACCACCAATAACGCGCTTGATATGATGATCCAAGGCGATGGTTTCTTCCAAGTATTGTTGCCGGACGGCAATATCGGTTACCAACGTAATGGTCAGTTCACCCTAAACGATGAAGGCACCATAGTGACATCGGGTTCTGGCTACGTGCTGCAACCTGAAATCACCGTACCGCAAGACGCGGTGCAGATTACGGTGGGTACTGACGGTGAAGTGTCAGCCCGTTTGCGTGGGCAGCAAGAAAACCAAGTGTTGGGTCAGATCACCACGGTCGATTTTATCAACCCAGGTGGGTTGGAGCCGATTGGGCAAAACATTTACTTACCGACAGGGGCCAGTGGCGATCCACAAGAAGGGGTGCCTGGTCTGGATGGCTTCGGTGAAGTGAAGCAGTCGATGCTAGAAACCTCGAACGTGAATGTCACCGAAGAGCTGGTCAACATGATTGAAGCGCAGCGTGTCTACGAGATGAACTCAAAAGTGATTTCGTCTGTTGACCAAATGCTGAGCTATGTGAATCAGCAGTTATAAACAAGGTTAAGGGTTACAAGGGGGCGCTGATGACTTTCCAACGTGTTTTAATGCCAAGCTTGTTGCTTATGGCCTTGTTCGGTCTGAGCGGCTGCTCTTTGCCGGGTCAGCAAGACACAGGTAGTGATCTTGACCAAGCAACCTCAACCACGGATGCGGTCGAGGGCGAGACAGCGCCAGACAGTGAGGGGCTGATTGGCTTACTCCGCCAACGCGAAGATCCCAAAGCAGGTGATCCGGCTTGGTCACCCATTCGTCCTCAGCAACCCCCAGAGCATTACGCGACGGCGACAGGCTCCTTGTTTGATAGTACTCGCCAGCGTGACCTTTATGACGGGTCTAAACCGCGCGGTTTGGGGGATATCGTCACCGTGATGCTCGAAGAGAACACGCAAGCACAAAAAAGTGCGAGCTCTGATTTGGCGAAATCCAATGACCTTAGCATGGATCCGCTCTCGTTGGGGGGGGAAGAGATCACTATCGGCGAGCGGACCCTTTCTTATGAAGTGAGTAACGATAACTCCTTCACAGGCTCTGCTTCAGCCGATCAGAGCAACAGCCTACAGGGATCAATCTCAGTCCAAGTAATTGATGTTCTTGCGAATGGTAACCTCATGGTTCGAGGTGAAAAGTGGCTGACATTAAACTCAGGGGATGAATACATACGCCTCAGCGGTACCATTCGTCCGGCCGACATTAGCCCAGATAACACGATTGCATCGACACGTATTTCTAACGCGCGTATTCAATATTCAGGAACGGGTGATCGCCAAGATACGCAAGAGCAAGGCTGGTTGGCACGATTCTTTAATGTCACTTTATAGCGCAATAACGTGCCGGAGAGTTGACGTGAAAAAGTGGTTGTTATCGATTGTATTGCTGGTGGTGGCGTTTCCGAGCCTCGCGGCACGCATAAAAGATGTGTCGGAAGTGGCAGGCGTGCGCAGCAACACCCTGACAGGCTATGGTCTGGTCGTGGGTTTGCCGGGCACCGGTGAGAGCACGCCGTTTACCGATCAAAGTTTTAAATCTATGCTGGAAAACTTTGGCATCCAGCTGCCACCCGACATCAACCCTCAGGCAGCCAACATTGCGGCGGTGGCTGTTACGGCAGATTTACCCGCTTTTGCGAAGCAGGGTCAAAAACTTGACGTTACGGTTTCCTCGATTGGTTCGGCTGAAAGCCTGCGCGGGGGAACGCTGTTGCAAACCTTCCTGAAAGGTTTGGATGGTAACGTCTATGCCATTGCACAAGGCAACTTGATTGTGGGTGGCTTTAGCGCCACGGGGGCGGATGGCTCACGATTAGTGGGGAATACACCAACGGTTGGCCGTATCACTAATGGCGCGTCTGTTGAGCGCGAAGTGCCCAATCCCTTTGGTCGCGGCGATTTCTTGACCTTCAACTTATTCCAAGCAGATTTCACCACTGCCCAACGTATGGCGGATGCCATTAATCGCTTCTTAGGCCCTTCAATGGCCTCAGCGATGGATGCGACGTCTATACGTGTTCGAGCGCCTCGTGATGTCAGCCAGCGCGTCGCGTTTTTATCGACGGTGGAAAACATTGAATTTGAGCCGGGCGATGCCGCCGCCAAGATCATTGTAAACTCCCGCACGGGGACGATCGTGGTGGGACAAAATGTTCGTTTGCGACCTGCGGCGATCACTCATGGTGGGATGACAGTATCCATTAATGAAGATTTCAATGTGAGTCAGCCTAATCCGCTCGGGGGCGGGGAAGCGATCGTTACGCCGGATACTGATATTGAAGTGCAAGAAGAAGAGGGGCGGATGTTCCACTTTAAGCCGGGCGTGACCTTGGACGACTTGGTACGTGCCGTTAATGGCGTGGGGGCAGCACCGTCAGATCTGATGGCAATACTGCAAGCGCTGAAACAAGCAGGTGCCATTGATGGCCAGTTGATCGTGATATAGGGCAGAACAATGAAATCACCGGTTGATAGCCAGTTTGTGCATGACATTAGCCAGCTCGATTCACTACGGCAAAAAGCCGTAAGTGGTAAAGATGGTGATGAAAAAGCGGCATTGCGGGCGGCGGCAGAACAGTTTGAGTCGTTGTTTACACAAATGCTGTTCAAATCGATGCGAGAAGCGAATGAAGCTTTTGAATCGGATTTGATTGATAACCGCACGTCGAAATTTTACGAGCAAATGGCCGATGAGCAACTTGCCAGTGAACTGAGCCGAGAGGGTTCCCTCGGCCTGGCAGATATGATTGTGCAACAGCTAGGCAGCGCGCAATCGGGTGAGCCCCAAACCAACTTAAAAGAGGCCGCTTTCGCATCCGCGAACGCACTGCCCGTGAATAAAGATCAAAGTCGGCAAGCGGCAGAACAAGCAATGGTTGAACTGGACAGACAATCTATTGCGCCGCCAAGTATTCCAGAGCGTCCTATACGTAAAGAATCGTTTGATTCGCCAGAATCATTTGTGCAAACCCTCACGCCTCACGCACGTCGAGCCGCTCGGGCGCTAGGTACCGATCCTGCGATTATTCTTGCGCAAGCGGCGCTAGAAACGGGATGGGGTAAAAAAGTGATCGCCAATGCGCGCGATAACAGCCATAACTTGTTTAATATTAAGGCCGATAAGCGCTGGCAAGGCGATAAAGTCGCGACGCAGACCTTAGAAGTCTATGATGGCATACCGGTTCAAGAAACCGCGAGTTTCCGTGCCTACCCATCGTATCAAGATAGCTTTGACGACTTCGTCTCTTTCCTCAATAGCAACCCTCGCTATCAGCAGGCACTGTCCCAGTCCGCACAACCAGAGCAATTTATTCGCGAGTTGCATCAGGCCGGTTATGCGACCGATCCGGATTATTCGAACAAGGTGCTCCGCGTGCTCGATCAAGTCCGCGGCATGATGGATCAATAACGGCAGGCAAGGGCTTGCCGTTGTCCTTTCCTTTCTTTGTCTCATGTTGAAGAGTTATATTAACTTACTGATTTTTATAAAATAAAAAGCCTATATTTCTATTGGCTCAATTCTTGCTTTGATTCCTGTATCTCGTTTCTATTGCCGGGTTTTCTGGAGGCACAATGGGCTTTGACCTGCTTTCCCTTGGGTCGCAAGGTGTACTCACCGCACAGCGACAACTTAATACCACAGGTCACAATATTTCCAATGTGAACACTGAGGGTTATAGCCGTCAGTCTGTTGAGCAACAAGTTAACGATCCTCATTATTGGGGAGGGAATAACTACGGTGACGGCGTACACGCCGCTGCAGTGCGCCGTAATTACGATAAGTTTGCCGTTAATGAGCTCAATATTGCTACCTCCAATTTAGAACATGCCGCCGCGCGCAATGATCAGCTTGGGCGCCTTGACGATATGATGGCGCACTCAGCGCGGAAAATTCCTGACAATATGAATGAGTTCTTTGGTGCAGTAAAAGGCCTCACCGATAGCCCGAGTGATATGGGAGCGCGTAAGGTGGTGCTAGAGAAAGCGCGCATGGTGTCTGCTGGATTAAACGACGTATATGGCGTACTTCAGCAGCAGTCGATTGATACCTCCTCGCAAATCGATGCCACGGTCAAGCGTATGAACGATATTGGCCGCGAAATTGTTGATATTCATAAAGCTATTCTGAAAACACCGGGCGAGCCGAACGATCTACTTGACCGTCATGACAAGCTCATTCGTGAGTTAGCTGAATACACCCAAGTCAGTGTTAATGCGCGTGAAGATGGCTTATTTAACGTCATCATCGGCAGTGGTCATATGTTAGTGTCGGGGATGAACAGCAGTGAACTCACTACTTTACCGGGAAAGCCTGATCACCAAGAACGTCAGCTGGCCTTGGTTGAAGGGAAAAGCGTGAAGGCGATTTCTAATCGCGATATTCGCGGTAAGCTCGGCGCGTTATTTGAATATCGCGACCAGACACTGGGTCAGGCGCGCGACGAACTTGGCCGTATGGCGATTGGATTTTCTCAAGCGTTAAACGATTTGCAAGGACAAGGCTTCGATCTAAATGGTGAGATTGGCAAGAATATCCTGACCGACTTTAATGACGACCGTATTGCGGCATCTCGGGTGATCAAAAATGGTGATTCGACCGCCGATCTTAAAGTGTACATCGATGATCTTCAGAAGCTTAAAATTGGTGATTATCAATTAAAATTTGATGGTGCGCAATACACACTCACGTCACCTGATGGTCAGCAATCAACGGTAACGCCAAGCGGAACACCGCCAAGTTTTAATGTAGATGGCATGCGCGTTCAAATCGACGCTAACCTTGCGCCTAACGAACGGGTCTTTTTGCGGCCCGCGCGTGCAGCTGCAGGGCAAATCCATATGGTGATGGATGATCCTGCTGGCATTGCCGCTCAAAGTTATGTCAGCGCCAGCTCAATTAGCCATGGTGAGGGGGATGTGCGCGTACTACAGTCTGGGGCTCAGAAAGAATTCCAAGTTCGCATATCACCCGATGGGAGTCAGTTTGCGGTCACGGATACAGACGGACAAGTACTGCTTGCCCCCCAAGCGTATCCGCCAACTGGGCCGATTAACGTCAATGGCACTTTGATTGAGATTAACGATAAAGCGGCGCCTGACGACATTCTTGCCATTAGTCTGATCCCAGCAGATGGCGACAACAGTAACCTGATCCGAATGCAAGAATTGCAAACGCAAAAGCTGATGGATAACGGACGTTCTACCTTGTTGGATGTGTATGAAGGGTTGAATACCGACCTTGGCGTACAAAAAGCGTCGTATGAACGACTGCAAGATGTCAGCTTGGTGGAGCATGATGCGGCCGAAGGACGCGTTGCTGAAATCGCCGGGGTCAATTTGGACGAAGAAGCCGCGAATATGATGAAGTTTCAACGTGCCTATATGGCGGCGTCGCGCATTATGACAGCGGCAAATGAGACGTTTGATTCACTGCTCAATGCGACACGATAAGGATAGCTATCATGATTAGCCGTATTGCCAGCTTTCACAACTACCAGTCAGTGTCTAACGATATCATGCGCCAGAATATTAAGGTGCAAGATAATCAAGAACAAATGGCGACCGGTAAGCGGGTGATCACTGCAGGTGATGATCCTGTGTCGTCAATTTATATTCAGAATTTCCGCCAGCAAGACGAACAAATTGATCAGTTCATTGACTCGATAACGTTAGCGAGAAACCGCCAAACGCGTGAAGAGATCGCGATTGATGAGTCTGAGCAATTGATGGACAGTGCGAAACGCAAAGTGATGGCGATGATCAACGGGTCGCTATCCGATGACGATCGCACCGCGCACCGTCAAGACTTGCAAGGTATGTTTGATAATTTTATGGACTTGGTGAATACCAAGGATGAATCAGGCAACTTCTTGTTCTCAGGGACCCAAACCAGCACGCAACCTTTTTATCGCGACAGTCAAGGCAATGTCCGTTATGCCGGTGATAGCTATTTTCGTACTGCGCAAGTTGCCCCCGCGGTAGAAGTGCCCACATCGGATCCGGGCGATAAAATGTTTATGGAAATTGATAACCCCTATGGGGATTATCAGCCCGAGTACGATTTGCAAGATGGCTCCTTGTTGCTACTTGCTCGCGCAGAAAACAGCAATAATGCAGACAACGCCGCGTATGCAGTGACCTTTGATGTAAATGCCAGTGGGGATACAACCTATTCATTGACCCAAAACGGGACCGAAGTGAGCACTGGGCTCTACGATCCTCAAAATGGGATTGAGTGGAACACGCTTAAAATGACCTTTGAAGGTGAGATGAAGCCCGGCGATACCATTGCACTCGAGCGTCAAGACACCTTCACCATCTTTGATGCGTTTAAAAATGGTGCCGCGTTGTCGTATGCTGACATCGATGATGCGTCTGCAACCGCAGAGCTGCATCAAGTCACCGATCAGTTTGCAGCGGCCTTCAAACACTTAAACAAGGCCCGTTCTGAGGTCGGGACACGTTTGACTACGCTAGATCGGCAAGAGAGCATGCACAAAGATTTCAAATTGGTGCTAAATCGCTCATTGGGCACTATGGAGGACTTGGACTATACCCAAGCCGCGATAGATATGAATGAAGACATGTTAGCCCTACAGGCATCGCAACAAGCATTTGCTAAAACGAAAGACTTATCGCTGTTCAACTATATCTAATCCGCATCGTCAACGTGCTTTAACGGTGAGACGTTTCTATGAAAAGGGCAGTATTGACTGCCCTTTTGCTGTTAGTGGTATTGAGACAACGTCAGTTATCAGGTCAATAAATCGCGATACATGGCCTGTGCCATGGCGTCCAATAGCGGCTTTTTATCGTTCATTAAGGGTGGATAGCAGAACGCATACTCTTGATGGCCAGACATTGCGACCGCTTGCATAGGATCACTGTCTTTGTGACCGGCAAAAAAGACATAACAAGGTGCCCCTACCGCAACGGCGGTCCGGTGAACAGCGGTACCTGCGGTAAACACGCCGTCAATGGATGCCATAACATTCGCACTCCCGACAAAATCATCCTTGAGATCCAAGCTTGGCAATTGCACAACCTCGACCCCAGTTTGCTTTTTAACTTTGGCCAGCTCTTTTGAGCAGTCGCCATACTGTAGGTTCACAAACTGAACCTTAGGATGAAGGGAGCGCATTTCCGTTAACCATTGCCCCAGTTCATCGGCAATCAAATAATGGATATTCCGTGTTGCCTCCGCCAAGCCACTTCGCCAGCAAACGCCAATAACTGGCCCTTGTGCTTTCAGTTCATCTAGCACCGATTGCCAAGGTGTCTCTTGAGTCGCCGACGCATGAATATAGGTTTGCTGGTAAAGGTGGCGTTCGAAGTGCTGATAACAAATTCCCGCCAGTGAGCCGCCCGCGACCCAGCTATTGATATCGGCCAACACGTGATCAGGAATATGGATATCTTTCCCATCAGTACGTGAAATAGGCACGATCTCTGTGGTGGGAAAGGCAGCTTTGAGCACGGGCTCAAGACGAGGATCACAGCCAACGTAGACCTTTCGGGCACGTTCCACCACCATAGGCACATTATGAAAATAGGCGAGCTCATCCCCGACACCTTGTTCAGGCATAATGAGTACAGCATCGCTTTCGGGACGAGAAAGGTCCCAACGTGGTAACTCACCGTGATATTTCAGTCGACGCCCACATTCAATGCCAGCTTCGTTGGCCTCATAAAATGCGGGCCATGCCATCTGAGTGCGATAGACAAACGCTAAGTTAAAGCGCAGCGCGTGATCATCCGGGCTGTCAGCCAATAGCGATTCGAGACGCTTTTGCGCGCTATCAATGTTGCCTAAATACCAATCTAATTCGCCTAATTGCGCTTGCAAGGTATTCGCATGCTTACCCACGACGTATTGGCAGGCTTTTTCGTGAATATGGTAGCAATGGGTCAGTTTTTCGTGGGTAAATTGGTGATGCTGTTTCAAATGCTCAAATGTGGCACGCGCCAGCGCATAATGTAACTCTCCGCGCTCAGGGTCTTCCCGCAAGCACTGCTTAGCAAGTTTACTGGCTTCTAACCAGTTTCGCTCATTGAGGTAAATAACCAATAATTGTCGGAGAAACGCTGGATCTTGGCTTTGTTTATACACGCTCAGGCAGCGTCGTCTCGCGTGGGCATAGTGGCCTAATCCCGATTCGGCTTTGATCAGAAGCAGTTGCCAAACTGGATGAGCTTGCGCTTTATCACTGCCTCGGAGTAACAACTGATGAGCTTTTCCGAAGGCTTCATCATCCAGCGCATACTGCGCCAGTGCCATCAGTGCCGGCGGGTAATCCGGCTCAAGCGTTAAGATCGTTTGATAGAGCTGTTCGCCTTGCTCCACATGTCCATCAGCCATGAAGTTCGCCGCTAATGTCATGGTTTTCTCAATTTCTTCGGCGAGCCCTTGATTTTTGAGTTGGTGTAACTCGTCACGTAATGCATGGGTACGACGGCTTTCGCCTTTATGGCCGAGTTTGTCAGTCAGTTGGGCACGTAGGTTCAGAATGTCAGGGTTGGTTGGCGCGGCAACAAATAGACGTTCGACGATCTCCATCGCTGCCGTGTTCTTTCCTTGTTGAACCAGCAGCTGCGCTTTATCAAACAGTAATGATAAATCGTCGGGAGTGAGTGCCAGTGCATGGTTGATATGCGCCATCGCCTGCTCGAGATTGCCTTCCTCCGCATCTAATACGGCGAGGACTTGCCGCACTTGTGCCGCATCGGGCGCATGAGACAAAATTTGCTCGAACACGTCGCGGGCGTCCGCTTTATTTCCTTCCTGATAAAGGTTTATGCCGAGTTTAAATGCCTCATCCAACGTCATATTGGTATGGCCATCGTTATCTTGGGTCATAGATTGCGTCGTCCTATTCTAGCTGTGGTGAGCACGGCCGTTGGCGCTGCCTGTCAAGGCAATGGCGCTGTATGGCAAGCCAAGGTTAATGCAAAAAATGTTCCTTTGATCTGTGGGTTAGCGTGCTTGGCAACTTACTTGCAAGGTAACAAGGCAAATAAAGTTGGATAGGCATTGCCGCTCGTTTGCCGCTTTCGCCGCATTTTATGGTTTAGGCGTTGCCTCTTAAGACGATTGGTTGAGTAATAAAAGACTATAAATCATTGATTAAAATGAACTTTATAAAGTTGGCACACATATTGTATTAAATTCATCAAGCGGCCAGTTTTTGAACGGGCTGATCTTGAAACTGATTAACAAGCTGTTCCCGCAGCACCGCAAACAAACAGTGCAACACGTCGCGGGTAGGCTGTTTCGCAAAGCAAGCGAAAGTCAAAGGAGAGCAAAATGGGTGTAACAGTTAACACCAACGTGTCTGCGATGACTGCGCAGCGTTACCTGAATAAAGCGACTGATGAGTTGAATAATTCAATGGAACGTCTGTCGTCAGGTAGCCGAATCAACAGTGCTAAAGACGACGCGGCGGGTTTGCAGATTTCTAACCGTTTGGTTGCTCAGACGCGTGGTCTGGATGTGGCAATGCGAAACGCCAACGATGGTATTTCGATTGCGCAGACCGCTGAAGGCGCCATGCAAGAATCCACTAACATCTTGCAACGTATGCGAGATCTCTCATTGCAGTCAGCGAATGGCGCGAACGGTAAATCCGAGCGTATCGCGATTCAAGAAGAGGTTGCAGCCTTGCAGGATGAGCTAAACCGTATTGCAGAAACTACGGCTTTCGGTGGGCGACGCCTACTCAACGGCTCTTTCGGGGATGCGTCTTTCCAAATCGGTGCCGATGCTGGTGAAGCAATCATCATGGGTTTAACCAGCATTCGCGCGGATGATTTCCGCATGGGTGGGGTTGAATTCGTTGGCACGGAGTCAAAATCGGCTGACTGGCAAGTTGACCCGACCGCATCAACACTACAGCTGCAATTTACCACCAAAGACGGTGAAAATGTCAGCTTAACGATCGGTGCCAAGCCAGGTGATGATGTTGAAGAATTGGCCAGTTACATTAATGGTCAATCCGATGAAATGCTCACTGCGTCTGTCGATGAAGAGGGGCAATTGCAAATCTTTATCGAAGAGCCCAAAGTCGAAGGCACAGTTACCTTCGGAGGCGGACTTGCGACATCGTTAGGACTGGTTGCCGGTAACGGTGACTTGATCACTACCAAAGACATCGACGTCTCGGATGTGGGCGGTGCACAAATGGCCGTTGGTGTGATTGACTCCGCGATGCGTTATATCGACAGTCAGCGTGCTGACCTAGGTGCGAAGCAAAACCGCTTGAGCCACACCATCAGCAACTTGTCGAACATTCAAGAGAATGTGTCTGCGTCCAATAGCCGGATTCGCGATACTGACTTCGCGCGCGAAACCACGGCCATGACGAAAGGACAGATCCTCCAACAAGCGGGGACGTCGATGTTGGCTCAGGCCAAACAGATGCCTCAAGCTGCACTGAACTTGCTTCAGTAACACTGACAAATCAAGCAACTAAAAAGCGGCAAGTGATTGCCGCTTTTTTTATGTCATTTTTTTCGCGAATCACGCTAAAGATATTTCTCCTGTGGACGTTAACTTCCATAGCACCATGAAGCGACGGTGGTTTAGCCATCGTCAGCACGCAAAAAATACTAAAGCTTTTTGACTGTGCGCCGCTAAATGGGTTGTGAAAGATTTTCGAACTGGTTTTCCCTGGTCAGCTGGGCGAAGCCGGACCTAGAACCAAAGGAGAATAGTTATGGCTATTACAGTTAACACTAACGTCCCTGCAATGACTGCTCAGCGTTACTTGAATAATTCAACCGACGCGCTGAACAACTCAATGGAACGTTTGTCATCCGGTTATCGTATCAACAGCGCCAAGGATGACGCAGCGGGTCTACAAATTTCTAACCGCTTGATGTCTCAAAGCAGCGGTCTGGATGTTGCCGTACGTAATGCCAACGACGGTATCTCTATGGCGCAAACTGCCGAAGGGGCGATGGAAGAGTCAAGTAACATCTTGCAGCGTATGCGTGACCTATCCTTGCAGTCCGCTAACGGTGCAAACGGTGATTCTGAGCGTGCAGCTATCCAAGAAGAAGTGGTGGCCTTGCAAGACGAATTAAACCGTATTGCAGAAACCACATCATTCGGTGGTGCGAAACTACTCAACGGCACATTCGGTACGCGTTCATTCCAGGTGGGTGCGGATGCCGGTGAAGCCGTGATGATGGAATTCAAAAACATCCGTGCTGACCATGCTGAAATGGGTGGTGCTAGCTTTACTGCAGCAAACGCAAAATCAGCAGGTTGGACAGCAACAGACGGTGCAACCTTAGCCATTACTATCACGGATGCGGACGGTGCAACGACCTCTATCAACGTGACCGCAAAAGGCGGCGATGACATTGAAGAAATTGCTACCTATATTAATGGTCAGGCAGATGACAAACTGAGTGCTTCAGTGACTGAGGACGGCGAGCTTCAGGTTGTGACAGCATCCGGGTCTGATGCTACCTTTACCGGTGCATTGGCAACGTCATTGGCAATGGGTACCAAGGTTGATGAAACCATCAAAGATGTGGATGTTTCGACTATCGGTGGTGCACAGAAAGCCGTGGGTCTTATCGATAACGCGATGCAGTTTATCGACTCACACCGTGCTGAGCTGGGTGCGAAACAGAACCGTCTAAGCCACACGATTGCGAACTTGGACAACGTGAACGAGAACGTGA
The DNA here is from genome assembly GCF_001996205.1 of Salinivibrio sp. IB574. NCBI lineage: Bacteria > Pseudomonadati > Pseudomonadota > Gammaproteobacteria > Vibrionales > Vibrionaceae > Salinivibrio > Salinivibrio sp. IB574. The sequence goes on from NZ_MUFN01000003.1 coordinate 101,371, forward strand.
CCGCCTCTAATAGCCGAATCCGCGATGTGGACTTCGCTAAAGAGACCACTGAGTTCACTAAGTCTCAGATCCTACAGCAATCTGGTACGTCGATTCTGGCACAGGCCAAGCAGGCGCCGTCAGCGGCACTGAGCCTGTTGGGTTAATCACGCTTTATAACCCAGTAGCGGCGGATACTCCGCCGCTACGCTAACAGGAGGTGAATCGTAATGGACATTTCATCCGTTTCAACTTCATCCCTGCCTCATACCGGCTCTTCCGACGGCACAAAGATTGCAAGAGAAGAGAGAGTAGGAAAAACTCGGCCTGATCAGGTTAGCGTGAGTCAAAACCAGCAGGCCGTTCGTCGAGAAACGCGTGAGTCTATGCAGCAGCGACGCGTTGAACAAGCGGAGCGTCTTAACGAAACCCGCGAAATGCAACGTGAGCAGCTGGAGAAGTTGGTCGAACGTCTCGATGAGTTTATGTCCTCTTTTAACAAAGGCCTAGCATTCCGGCTTGATGAGGATACGGGCAGAAGTATCATCACCGTTTATGAAATGAGCAGTGGGGATATCATCCGCCAAATTCCAGAAAAGGAAATGTTAGAGCTGGCCAAGCAATTGTCGCAACATGCGCGAGGGCTGGTGGCAGAAAAGGTATAACGAGGTGAGAGAATCGTCATGGGTGTAAACGCAGCAGGCATGGGTAGCGGTATCGATATCAATGCCATGGTCACTAAGATCGTGGATGCTGAGCGTGCACCCAAACAAGAGCGAATCGTCAAACGCATGAATGATGTCGAAACTGACATCAGTGCGTTTGGCCGCTTAAAAGAATCTCTCGATAAACTCAAAAGTCAGATGTATGACTTTCGTCGCAACGAGTCTTATGCGGCAAGGACTGCCTCAGTCAGTAATTCTGACGCTTTAAGTGCATCAGCGAGTCCTGATGCGATCCCCGGAAAATACCAAATTAATGTTCAGCAGCTAGCGAGCACGCATAAGCTCGTTTCTGCTGGCATGGATTCTGATGCACCACTCGGTACTGGTAAGCTCACCATTACCATGGGCAACCGGACAAGCATCATTGATATCCCACAAGGTAAAAATAGTTTAACCGACGTTGTCCGTGCGATTAATAGCGACCCAACCAACCCCGGTGTGCAAGCGTCACTGATCCAAGATGACAGTGGTGCAAGATTAGTTCTCAACGGCACTAAGACGGGGGCGGGTAATCAGATTGCAGTGAATGTTGATGCTCAAATGGGGAGCGCCCTGCATCAACTGGGGTTTAAAGTCGGTCAAGTTGGCAATGGCTTGACGCAAATGCAAGCTGCGCAAGATGCGCAGATTATGATTGATGGTATTGCTTCTGTCTCGAGTGAAACCAACACCTTTACCAATGCGATTGAAGGGGTGTCACTTGACGTCAGTCAAGCTGGGGCGTCACCCATTACCTTGTCTGTTGAGCATGATCGTGAGTCGGTACGCTCCACGCTGGAAAGCTTTGTTGATAACTACAACGCCTTTTTCCGTGTGGCACAAGCCGTGGGTAAATACGATCCCGAGACACAGCAAGGTGGGCCATTAGTCGGAGAAAGTGTAATCCGTACGGCCACAAGTCGCTTACGGAACTTGTTTTCATCGCCCATTGAACAAGCACCAGAAGGGATGAAGACACTCAGCGAGCTGGGTGTAACGACCACGATGGATGGGCGGTTAGAAATTGATAGCAAGGTGTTAGATAGACAGCTTCGTCAAAATTTTAACGCTTTAGAAGGTTTCTTTGGTGGAAACAAGGGGTTTGCTCGCCAGCTGGAAGAAGTTGTGAATGGCTTTACCGGGGCAGGTGGCGCCATCAGTAACCGCGAGAATACCTTGTCTGATCAGAAGCTGCGCTTACGCGATGAGCAGCAGGAGCTGGATAGACGGATGGAAAACCTTGAGGCGCGGACCATGAAACGCTTCTCTGCCATGGAAGAAGCGACAGCGCAAATGCGCTCACAGCTTCAAGCAATGCAAAACATCATGCCAGCATGATGACGAGTGAAATGACACACTGGCTTCAGCAATTAGAAGCGATTGATGAGGCGATTGCGCATTCACTAGCCGAACGTGATGCTGATCCCGAAAAACTGGCTCAGCAATTGCATGATAGAAAGGCATTACTCGACCAGATTGCAGCGTCTTCGGAGCAGCCTGATGGTCAAGCATGGGCAAAGGCATTATCAAGAACCGAACAGCTGGTTCAAGCACTCGATAATGAAAGAGCTGATGCTGCCAAGACGTTGTTGCAGCAGCGCAAGGGTAAGCAATCTGTGCAGCTGTATAAGAAATTTCAATAGGTGAGGAAGACTATGAGAGGCTCACTACAGGCCTATAAAAAGGTCTCTGTTGACAGTCAATTAAGCGCCGCGTCGCCTCATAAGGTCATACAGATGTTGATGGCCGGTGCGATTGAACGCTTGATTCAGGGCAAGGCCGCCATGGCACAAGGCGACTTATCCGTCAAAGGTGAGCGGTTAGGTAAAGCGTTGGATATCATTATTAATCTCCGCGCTTGTCTATCAATGGATGATGGAGGCGAAATTGCCAACAACCTGGATGCGCTTTATGACTTTATGATTCGCCAAGTCAGTGAGGCCAATTTGGAAAACAAACCGGAACCCATCGACGATGTGATTGAGATTTTACGTGAGATAAAATCGGCGTGGGACCAAATTCCGTCCGAATACCATAATCTGACTCAAGCAACCAGCTAAACAGCCTACCAAAAGACTGACATGGCACTGGAGTCACAGGTTTACTGTGTCTCTGGTTGCCTTATGCGCGTTCTCTATTACAATGTCTTGATTAAAATTGAGTTTGTTACGGCTTTTTGGCACGTGACGACAATAATATATCTATCAGGGCAGACGTATCTCACACATGCAAGATTTAGCAAAAATCCTTGTTATCGATGACGATGACCAGTTTCGTCACGATCTCGGCGTGATACTCGACTTTATTGGCGAGCGTTACGCGCTTCACTCGACAGCAGATGTCAGTGACGCACTTTGGGAACAAAACTGGGGCGCATGTTTTCTTGGCCACGTCCGCTCTTCTGCCTTGCTTGAAAAGGTACTTGAGCAGCTTGCTACCTATCATCATGTTCCTGTTATCGCGATACGTCGCCACGACCGTGAGCTTTCAGGACTGCCAAACTACGTCGGTGAACTGGGTCTCCCCCTTAACTACCCGCAATTATTTGACGCGCTTCACCACTGTCGAGAGTTTGCAGGAAAACAGGCATTTAGCATTCCGCAGCTTAGCGGTGATAATACCGCCTTTCACAACATGGTCGGTAAGAGTGATGCGATGGGGCAAGTCCGTCGTTTGGTAGACCAAGTGGCTGTCACCGAAGCGAATGTATTGATTCTGGGTGAGTCGGGTACCGGTAAAGAAGTGGTCGCTCGACACATTCATCATGCTTCCTCACGAGCATCCGGTCCTTTTGTGCCGGTCAACTGTGGTGCTATCCCAGCAGAGCTTTTAGAAAGCGAGCTATTTGGTCACGAAAAAGGCGCGTTTACGGGGGCGATTTCCGCGCGTAAAGGACGCTTTGAGTTGGCCGAGGGCGGAACCTTATTCCTTGACGAAATTGGCGATATGCCCATGCCGATGCAAGTTAAGCTGCTAAGAGTGTTGCAAGAGCGCACCTTTGAGCGAGTCGGGGGAAATAAGAGTATTCGCGCGGACGTCAGAGTGGTTGCGGCCACACACCGCCAGCTTGAGCAAATGATTGAAGAGGGCGATTTTCGCGAAGATCTTTACTATCGCTTAAACGTGTTTCCGATCGAAATGCCGCCGCTTCGAGAGCGTCTTGACGACATCCCAATGCTGATACACGAACTGATGTCGCGTCTCGATAGTGAAGGAAGCAGCCGTGTGCACCTCTCACCACGCGCGATCAACTCGCTCATGGAGCATGAGTGGCCTGGTAACGTGCGTGAGCTCGCCAACCTCATTGAACGTCTTGCGATTTTGTATCCGGGACAGCTTGTTGACGTCAACCACCTTCCTGCTAAATATCGTTATAGTGATATTCCAGAATTTCAGCCGGAAGCGTATTCGGTGGAAGAAACCGCTGTGGCTGAACGTGATGCCTTAACGGCGATGTTTAGTGAGCCCGACGATGATCCTATGATGGATGAGATGCCAGGCTTTCACGATAGTCCTGGTGCGGTCGTGCTACCGCCGGAAGGCGTTAACCTAAAAGAAATGCTGGCGGATTACGAAGTTGATCTGATTCGACAAGCTTTGGAGGCGCAATCAGGCGTGGTCGCTCGCGCGGCAGACATGCTGAGTATGCGAAGGACGACGCTAGTCGAAAAGATGCGTAAATACGGGCTAAATAAAGAAGAATTGATTTAAACAGACCGTGTGTCAAAAAAGCGGAGTCAAAAAAATGACTTCGCTTTTTTGTTTCTAATTGCATGATATAAATAGCTATTTTTATGGCATAATCCCTGCTTAATTGGATAAAACCTTTATCAAATCGTGTATTGCCGAGATGGAAAGCCAATCGTCGCCACTGGGATCAGTGGACCAACAAGTTACGCGTTATAAACAAGTATTGGATGTCATGCCTGCTGGTGTGATCTTACTTGATTCAAACGGCCGAGTGGCAGAAGCCAATCCAGAGGCTCGTCGCTTGTTGGGTGAACCACTCACGCAAGAACGTTGGTTTGACGTGATCCAACGCGCCTTCTCTCCGCGTGATGATGATGGGCATGAAGTATCACTAAAAGATGGCCGCCGAGTAAAGCTTGCCATATCGGCATCAGATTCTGGTCAACTAATCTTGATTACCGATATGACAGAGACGCGCTTGCTGCAATCACGGGTCAGTGATCTGCAGCGGCTTTCATCCTTAGGGAAAATGGTGGCTTCCTTGGCACATCAGGTGCGAACACCGTTATCCAGCGCCATGTTATATGCGGCGAATTTAGGTGCGCCCAACCTGAATGAAGCCACCCGACAGCGTTTCCAGTTGAAATTGCTAGATAGGCTGCACGATCTCGAAAAGCAAGTGAATGACATGCTGTTATTCGCTAAAGGGGGCGATAACAAAGTGGTTGACCGATTTACGGTTGAGCAGCTTTTTAATGAGTTTGAGCCTATGGTGGACGCGGTCGTTCAAGGAAAGAATGTTGATTTTGCCATCAATAGTGATGACGAAAGCGTGACCTTGCTGGGAAATGTGAATGCATTAGCGAGCGCACTGAGTAACTTAGTGGTAAATGCTATTCAGGTTGCGGGAAAGGCGTGCCAAGTCGTGGTCGATGCGCGCACGCATGAAAGCAATCTCTTGTTGTCGGTTGCCGATAATGGCCCAGGTATCGCACCTGAGCTTCAGGCGAAAGTGTTAGAGCCCTTTTTTACCACCCGTCAGCAAGGGACGGGCTTAGGGCTTGCCGTTGTTCAAATGGTTTGCCATGCCCACAAAGGCACCTTGACGCTGCAGTCAGAGCCGGGTCAAGGCGCTTGTTTTACATTGTGCTTGCCGTTGGCAGACACCCCTGCTGCAAAAAGCAGTGATAGCGTAGGAGAAACACAATGAGCCAAACAACTGTCCTGATCGTCGAAGATGACGAAGGTTTGCGTGAGGCCCTCGTCGATACGCTTGCCCTTGCCGGATATCACTGGATCGAGGCCGATAGTGCCGAGCAAGCCTTGCTAACCTTGAAATCAGAGGCGGTCGATATTGTCGTTTCCGATGTCCAAATGGCCGGAATGGACGGGCTCGCTTTGCTGCGAACCATCAAAAATAACACCCCGAATTTACCGGTGTTATTGATGACAGCCTACGCCAACATTGAAGATGCTGTGGCCGCGATGAAAGAAGGGGCGATTGACTATATGGCCAAGCCGTTCGCGCCTGAAGTGCTACTCAACATGGTCAGCCGTTATGCTCCGGTTAAAGCGGACAGCTCGGACGCCATTGTCGCGGACCCTAAAAGTGTCGCATTGATGGCGTTGGCTGACAAAGTGGCCGCGACCGATGCCAATGTGATGATCTTAGGGCCGTCAGGCTCGGGTAAAGAAGTGATGGCGCGATATATCCACGATCATTCTGTGCGCGTGGCGGCGCCTTTTGTCGCGATTAACTGCGCGGCCATTCCAGAAAACATGCTGGAAGCGACACTGTTTGGTTACGAGAAAGGTGCATTTACTGGCGCCGTACAAGCTTGCCCAGGGAAATTTGAGCAAGCTCAAGGTGGCACCATTTTGCTGGATGAAATTAGCGAAATGGACTTGGGTCTCCAAGCTAAGTTATTGCGGGTACTTCAAGAGCGTGAAGTTGAACGCTTAGGGGGCCGTAAAAGCATTCAACTGGATGTTCGTGTATTGGCCACTAGTAACCGCGATCTCAAAGAATATGTGGCCGAAGGGCATTTCCGAGAAGATCTGTATTATCGATTAAACGTCTTTCCGATTACCTGGCCTGCGCTCACAGACAGGCCCGGTGATATTATCCCACTGGCGAGTCATTTGTTGTCACGCCACTGTCAAAAACAAGGCATGCCGTGCCCTACATTAAGTCAAGACGCAGAGCAGAAGCTCCTTCACTATCCATGGCCCGGCAACGTCCGTGAGCTCGACAACGTGATGCAGCGCGCTCTGATTCTGGCGAGCAATGCCTGCATTCAAGCGAGTGATATTTTGCTAGAGGGCCATGATTGGCATGATGCCGCGAACATTGCGTTATAAATTAGCCAAAATGCGTGATGCTGGGATTGAAATTCCAAGCTAACACCCTAGGATGTGAGGCCTTTGCCAACGTGGCCTCAAAGTTGCAAGTTAGCTGTCATGGCGGAGAAAATCTGACCAAGTTGACAAAAAATTGACACAGAAAGGATCGACGATGAAAGCCAATGCCCTGACCCAAGAGATGCAAGCCATGGCGGTGGCCGCGAAAAACGTGTCGCAACCTGCGACGGGCCAACAAGTGAGCCAAGAATTTGGCGATATGCTGGCTAGCGCGATCAACCATGTTAACGGATTACAAAAAACATCGGGTGAACTTGCCACGCGCTTTGATGAAGGCGACCGCAGTGTCAGTTTGTCGGATGTGATGATCGCACGTAATAAGTCGAGTGTGGCATTCGATGCAACGGTTCAAACCCGCAACAAGCTGGTTGAAGCGTACAAAGAACTGATGAATATGCCAGTGTAATGTAGGAATTAACCAGTGGCTGAAGAGAATCAAAACACCGATCTGGCAGTCTCCGAAGGGGCGGCAGCATTGCCCTCCACGGAGCTTGGGCCAGAGATGGATCAAGACGTACAAGACCCGGATGCGTTAGAGCAGTCTGCCAAGTCTGACTCGCTATTCGGCGACTTGGACATGGTACGTCAGATGATCCTCGTGTTAGCGGTCGCTATCTGCGTCGCGTTGATTATGATGCTGTTTTTCTGGGTTCAAGAACCCGAAATGCGTCCACTGGGCTCGTATGAAACCGAGGAGCTAATCCCGGTACTTGATCACCTCGATCAAGAAAAGATTAATTATCAGTTAGATGGTAATACGATTCGCGTTCCTGCGGATGACTACTCATCGATTCGTTTGGGGCTGACTCGGGCAGGATTAAACACCGCGACCGCTGAAGGCGATGATATTCTTCTGAATGACATGGGGTTTGGCGTCTCGCAACAGCTTGAGCGTGAACGCTTAAAATTGAGCCGCGAACGTCAACTTGCCGCCGCGATTGAAGAAGTTCGTCATGTCCGCAAAGCGCGAGTGCTGCTGGCGATGCCAAAGCAAAGCGTATTTGTGCGGCATAATCAAGAAGCCTCAGCGACCGTATTTCTTACGCTTGGCGGCGCGAACACACTCGGACAAGAAGAGGTAGACTCGATTGTCGATATGGTTGCCTCTGCCGTTCCATCCCTGAAACCGACCCGTGTAACGGTAACCGATCAGCATGGACGTTTGTTGAATTCGGGAAGTGAAGATCCTGCCACGGCGGCACGCCGCAAAGAATATGAGCTTGAGCGTAAGCAAGAGCGCCAGTTACGCGACAAAATCGATTCTATTCTCATCCCTGTATTGGGTTTGGGTAACTACACCTCGCAAGTCGATGTGTCGATGGACTTTAGTTCGCTAGAAGAAACCCAAAAGCAATTTAATCCCAATACGCCCGCCACGCGCAGTGAATACACCCGTGAAGACTACAATAGTAGTGATATGGTCGCAGGGATACCGGGAGCGTTAAGTAACCAGCCACCGGCGGATGCATCGATTCCTGAAGACGTTCAAGATTTGAAAAATGGTGGCGCAGGAGACACGGGCTCGGTCAGTCGTGAAGCCACGCGAAACTTTGAATTGGACACCACCATCCGTCACCGTCGTGCACAGTCTGGCATTATTGACCGCCAAACCGTCTCGGTCGCGGTCAACTTTAAGCAAAGTGTGGATCCGGAAACCGGTGATGTGGTGAAAACGCCACTGACCGATGATGAAATCGCAAAAATTCGTCGTTTGTTGATGGGCGGTGTCGGTTTCAGTGAAGCGCGTGGGGACGTGATTGAAGTCATCGCGGTGCCCTTTGTTGAGCCTGAACAAGATATGGCGATGGATGTGCCAATTTGGGAGCATCCAAACTTCAACGACTGGGTGCGCTGGATGGCGGCGGCATTGGTAATTATCGTGGTTATCTTGGTGCTTATCCGCCCAGCCATGAAAAAGCTGTTGTACCCAGCGCTCGACGAAGATGGCAATACCGTGGGGCCCAATGGCGAGATCTTGGGACCCGATGGCTTACCCATCTCTCCTGACGGTGATGACATTGGCCTGATTGGCTCGGAGCTTGATGGCTCAAGTAACTTTGCGATGTCTTCATCGGATGTGTCCTTGCCAAACTTACACAAAGATGAAGACTTGTTGAAAGCGGTGCGGGCATTGGTGGCGAACGAGCCAGACCTTGCCGCACAAGCTGTGAAGAACTGGGTAATGCAAGATGGCAAATGAAGTCGCGACAACCGGCGGTGAAGAGCAACCGGGTACCAGCTTTGATGTCAACTCGTTGAGTGGCATTGAAAAGGCAGCAATTTTGTTGTTGAGCCTGAGTGAGCAAGATGCGGCGAGTATTATTCGCCACCTTGAGCCAAAGCAGGTGCAACGCGTCGGTGCGGCCATGACCTCAATGACTGACCTTAACTCTGATAAAGTGGCCGCTGTTCACCGCGCCTTTCTCGAGGAAATCCAAAAATACACCTCAATCGGGATGGGCAGTGAAGACTTTGTCCGTAATGCACTGGTGGCTGCGTTGGGTGAAGACAAAGCCAACAACTTGGTCGATCAGATTTTGCTTGGCAGTGGCTCGAAAGGCTTGGATTCACTCAAGTGGATGGATCCGCGTCAAGTGGCGAGCATCATTATCAACGAGCACCCGCAGATACAGACCATTGTACTTTCGTATCTCGACCCCGAGCATTCCGCAGAGATCCTCTCACAGTTTGTTGAACGTGACCGGTTAGATCTGATGATGCGGATTGCCAACCTCGAAGAAGTTCAGCCTGCTGCATTGCACGAGTTGAATGAAATCATGGAGAAACAGTTCGCTGGCCAAGCGGGGGCGCAAGCTGCCAAAATTGGTGGCTTGAAGGCAGCAGCTGAGATCATGAACTATATGGACAACAGTATTGAAGGCGTGTTGATGGACTCGATTCGCGATCAAGACGAAGAGATGGCCTCGCAAATCCAAGATCTGATGTTCGTATTCGACAACCTTATCGATGTCGACGATCGCGGTATTCAAACCATGCTGCGTGACGTGCCGCAAGAAGTCTTGCAAAAAGCGCTTAAAGGTGCGGAAGATAATCTACGTGAGAAAATCTACCGCAACATGTCTAAGCGTGCGGCAGAAATGCTGCAAGACGATATCGAAGCCATGGGACCGATCCGTGTCTCAGATGTAGAAGGGGCTCAGAAAGAGATCCTGTCTATCGCGCGCCGTCTCGCGGATGCGGGTGAAATCATGCTTACGGGTGGTGGCGGCGACGAGTTCGTTTAGGCCATTCACGTATCAGAGGTAAATCATGAGCCTAGATAAGCGTCGTGGCTATATTCGTGCTGACGAAGCACAGACAGAAACCATTGATCGATGGGAACTGCCTCCTTACGGCGATAAGCAGTCTTTACCCAAAGAAACCGCACTCAACTATGACCCGAGTTGGGAGCCGGAGCCCGAACCGGAACCCGAAGAGTCGGAGCTGGCGCCTGAACCTTTAACCGCGGACGCGCTCGAAGCGATTCGCCAGCAAGGCTACGACGAGGGCCATGAAGAGGGCAAGCAGATTGGCCATCGTGAGGGGTTAGAAGCGGGCCTTGAAGAGGGACGCGAGAAAGGCCACGAAGAAGGTAAAAAAGCAGGCTTTGACGAAGGCGTCGCCGCTGGGCAAGCGCTAATAGAGGAGCGCTGCCAGCATCTAGATAGAATTTTAAATCAGCTTACGCACCCGCTCGAAAAGGTCAACGAAGATGTCGAGCAGCAGTTGCTATTGATGGTGCAAGCGTTGACCAAATCTCTGATTGGCGTCGAAGTGCAGACCAATCCGCACGTGATCTTACAAACCTTACGCGCCGCTATCGAGGCACTACCGATTGCTGATCACCCCGTTACTGTATCCCTACACCCAGATGATCACGCGGTAGTCAGTGAGGCGTACGGGCCTGATACCCTTGCCGCGCGTGATTGGACATTACAATCCGAGCCAGCACTGTCTCGTGGCGATGTGCACGTAAAAGCGAAAGACTCGGTGGTGGATTATCGTCTTGCCGAGCGTGTCGACACCTTGTTGCGAGAGTTTCATGGTAAAAACCAAACGCGCCCGTCGGACGCTGCGCACCAACAAACGGATCCTGTGACAGAATCTGAGCAAACCATGCGTGATCACACGCAACAGGAGGCGGACGCACCGCAAGAGCATGCGTCGTCAGAGCTAGACTCTCAAGCTAGCTCACAGGATGAGCAAGCACCTTCGGCTGAGCAAAACGAATCCGTGGTTCAGGACAAAGGTGAGTCATGAGTGCATTGGCAGAGCGACTCAAGCACTGGCAAGTTGATAATCTCGCCCCCAAACCCGTCGCATCGGGGAAATTGGTCCGTATGGTGGGATTGACACTCGAAGCCATTGGCTGTCGCGCGCCGATTGGCTCTGTCTGCTCGGTCGACACCCTTAATGGCACCATTGAGGCCGAAGTGGTTGGTTTTGCCGGTGAGCTACTTTATCTGATGCCCAATGAGCAAGTGTCTGGTGTGCTTCCCGGTGCACGTGTGACGCCGCTGGCAGAGCGAGGCCATTTGGCGGTGGGGATGGAATTACTCGGCCGAGTGATCGACGGCATGGGCAACCCTTTGGATGGAAAGGGCGATATCTATACCGATAAGCGTGCTAGCTTAGAAGGGACGCCAATCAACCCCTTGGCGCGCCAGCCGATTCGTGAACCCTTGGATGTTGGTATTAAGGCGATTAATGGCCTTTTAACCGTCGGGAAAGGACAACGTATTGGCTTGTTTGCAGGCTCGGGGGTGGGTAAGTCCGTGACGCTTGGCATGATGACACGCGGCACGACCGCACAAGTGGTTGTGGTGGGGCTCATTGGTGAGCGTGGTCGTGAAGTTAAAGAGTTTATTGACGATATTCTCGGTGAGGAAGGACGCGCACGCGCCGTGGTGGTTGCAGCCCCTGCCGATGCGTCACCACTGATGCGTCTAAAAGGGTGCCAAACTGCGTTGACCATTGCCGAATACTTTCGCGATCTAGGGCTCGATGTGCTCTTGCTGATGGATTCTCTGACCCGCTTTGCCCAAGCGCAGCGTGAAATCGCTTTATCGGTTGGCGAGCCACCGGCTACCAAAGGGTATCCGCCGTCGGTTTTTGCGCGTTTGCCTTCGTTAGTTGAACGTGCCGGTAATGGCGCGGTTGGGCAAGGTTCGATTACGGCGTTTTTCACTGTACTCACTGAAGGCGATGACTTACAAGATCCGATTGCAGATGCAGCCCGCGCCATTCTTGACGGGCATATCGTGTTATCGCGCGAGTTGGCTGACAGTGGGCATTATCCTGCGATTGATGTTGAGCGTTCGGTCAGCCGTGTGATGCCAAACATCACCAGTGAAGAGCAAATTCTGATGTCTAAAGCGGTGCGGCAAGTGTTATCCGTTTGCCGAAAAAATCAAGACTTGGTCTCGATTGGCGCGTACAAGCCAGGCTCAGATGCAGCGGTTGACCAAGCATTTAGTATTAAGCCGCGATTGGATGGGTATTTGCAGCAAGGTATGAAAGAAGTGGTTCCCTATGATATGTGCGTCAACATGTTACGCTCAACCTTGCAGGGGTAATCGATGGCTGATCATGCACTGACACTGCTGTTGGATAAAGCCCAAGAGGATGAAAAGCAGGCGCAGCTAGCCGTTGTCGCGGCGCAGCAATCTTTAGATAATTATTATCGCCAGCTTGAGCAAATCGAGCAGTACCGCTTGGAGTATTGTCGGCAAATGAGCGATCGCGGCCAGCAAGGTTTATCGGCCAGTGCATTTGGCCACTTAAACAAATTCATTGTCCAGCTGGATGAAACCCTAGCAAAACAGCGAGATGCTGAACATCAGTTTAAAGAGCATCTCGATAACTGCCAACAAACCTGGCATCAAGCGCGGCAGTATCGGCAATCGATAGAGTGGCTAATTGAAAAGCGTGAACGTGAGCAAGCGGAGCGAGAACGCTATCAAGAGCAGCGCCAAATGGATGAAATGGCAGCGATTATTGCTCGCCGTCGTCCTTCCCCCTTCTCTTAATCTCATAATGGCGCGATAATTGCTTTGTCATTACCACAACGAGCGAGTATTCGCCTCGCGAACAGGTAGTTTACACGGTAATGATGAGAGACCTATGACGCAGTCTAACCTGACGCTTTCTAATCTATCTGCCAACATCGCGCCAACGCCAAGCGAGGGCCAGTCTTTAGCTGGACAAGCTAAGGCGTCGCCAGAAGCGGGTTTTTTAGCGACATTACGCCAAACGCTTCAGCAAGATGGCGCGGAGGGCGAGTTGCCCATTGAGCTGATGGCGGATGGCAAAACCTTACTGGTTGATGGCCAAATGATCGATGCCGAGGCAATGCTGGCCGATGGCATGTTTAGTGAAGCAGAAATGGCCCAAATTGCCGATATGACTGCGATGGAGGAAGGGGAAGCGCTGCTTGCACGCCTAAATCAAGCTGCCGCGACGCTGAATGGCAAAGATTTGCCTATCAAAGCAGGTAGAGCATCACTGGCCAACACCGCTAATGCTGACAAAATCACCAAGGCTGACAACATGACAGACGCCGACAAAGAGGCGTTAAACGGCAAAGTTTTAAACAACAAAGCGTTAGTATCATTGCAGGAACAGATGCACGAGGACTCCCAAGCACAAAAGGTCTCGCGAGAAGCATTATTAGAGACGTTGTCACGGCAGCTTCCTGATGATGTCGATCCAGAACAGGCACTGGCGCAATTGTCGCCCGATCAGTTGGCAGCACTGGTAGCGCAAGTGAGAGCTAATCAACAAGCGCGTAGCGGGATCAGCCTCAGCAGTGACGAACAAGAGATGGTATCTGCACAGCCAGACAAAGCGATGAAGCTCGCGTCTGCGTCGATCCCTTGGGCTGAAGCCAAGGCCGGCGCGGATGAAACTGAAAAAAAGGGTAAAGAGTCGGTTGTTGCTAAAGACGTCGCCGCAGCGTTGTCTGCGCGTTCGGCAGACAATCTGGACAAGCAGCGTCAAGCTAATCAAGCGACTTATCAGCTGCATACCGGTGATGGGGAGAGTAACAGTAAATCCTCTTCACCATTGACCGCCCAATTAGGGCAGGCTGGCGCGAATGCGCTAGCCAGTCAGCAGGCGCAAGCGGCAGGTTTGAGTAAAGCTACGCTAAAAGCCATGACTGAGAAAGCGGCAAACGCGGATAAAGCGGCGGGAGTGGATGGTAGTGGAGCGGCTCGCTCCGATACGCTGATGCAGCAGCTAGCGAATAGTTTAGGGACGGCATCGGCGCAAGCACATACCGCGCGTCAAGACATGCAAGCGGCACAAAATGCTCAAGCCCCCTTACCCATGGGACAAACACCAGCAGACGCGGGCGCGGCACTCAGCGAACGCGTGAATGTAATGCTGTCGAAAAATTTGAAACAGGTTGATATTCGCCTTGATCCACCTGAATTAGGCCGGATGCAAATTAAGCTAGGTATCAACAATGACCAAGCGACTGTGCACATTACCGTCGCGAACCATCAAGCACGCGATCTCGTTGAACAAGCGATGCCGCGTTTGCGTGAAATGTTACAGCAGCAAGGGCTACAATTAGCCCAAGGATCGGTCCAACAGCAAGACAGTGGTGCCCAACAAATGGCATCGGGTCAGCAGCAACATAGCGGCGCAGGCCAATCGAGTGGGGCCGCATCCGGGATGTCGGGACTCGATGACGGTGTTGACGAGGTGTTAACCAGCCAAACCATACAGGTTTCACACAGCGATAGAGCGGTTGACTATTACGCTTGATGTGGGTGTAAAGATAAGGAGCACGAATAACGATGGCCGATGATAACAATCCAGAAGCGCCTGAAGGTGGAAAGAAAAAGCTGATCATCATTATCGCTGCAGCTGTGTTACTGCTGTTAGTGGTCGGTGGTGCAGCGTTTTTCTTCTTATCTGGGGGAGATGACAGCCAAGACGATATTGTGCTTGAAGAGCAAGCGATGTCACTGCCAGCGATTTATGTCACCTTACCGCGCCCGTTTGTGTTCAATGTGACGGGCGACGAGCAGCAACGTCTCGTTCAAGTAAAGGCTCAGCTGCTGGTACGGGGCAATGAAATGGAAGCGCTTGCCAAAGAAAATTTACCCTTGGTGGAGCACGCGCTGCTGAATACCTTTGGGGCAGCAACCGCTGAGCAATTGCGTACACCGCAAGGCCAACTCGAAGTGAGGCGGCAAGCGGCCGAAAATGTGCGTGCGGCCTTGATTAAAGTAACCGGTGAACCTGTGGTAGAACGGGTCCTGTTTACTGGTTTTGTGATGCAATAGGTGATGACGTGACCGACCTACTCAGCCAAGACGAAATTGATGCGCTCCTTCACGGTGTTGATGACGTCGAAGATGATGATAACGAGCCCGAAGCCGGCGAAGGCGGTGCGGTTCAGTTTGATTTCTCTTCGCAAGACCGCATTGTGCGCGGTCGCATGCCGACGCTTGAACTTATCAACGAGCGCTTTGCGCGTCACATGCGCATTAGTTTGTTTAACATGCTGCGTAAAACCGCCGAGGTGTCGATCAACGGCGTGCAGATGATGAAATTTGGCGAGTACCAAAACACGCTCTATGTCCCGACGAGCTTAAACATGGTGCGTTTCCGGCCATTAAAAGGGACCGGGCTTATCACCATGGAAGCACGATTAGTCTTCATCTTGGTGGAAAACTTCTTTGGTGGCGACGGACGTTTTCATGCTCGGATTGAAGGGCGTGAATTTACTCCGACCGAGCGACGCGTGATCCAAATGCTGCTCAAGCTCGTGTTTGAAGATTATAAAGATGCGTGGGCGCCGGTAATGGAAGTGGCCTTTGAATACCTCGATTCAGAGGTAAACCCGGCGATGGCCAACATTGTTAGCCCTACAGAAGTGATTGTGGTGAGCTCGTTCCATATCGAGCTCGACGGCGGCGGTGGTGATTGCCACATGGTTATGCCGTACTCCATGCTAGAGCCGATTCGCGAGTTGCTAGATGCGGGTGTCCAAAGTGACAAAATGGACACGGATGTACGCTGGAGTAAAGCATTACGCGATGAAATCTTGGACGTTAATGTCGAGCTCAGTGCCAAGCTGTTAGATACCACGCTGTCATTACGCGATTTGATGGAGTTGCAAAAAGGGGACGTGATCCCTGTCGATATGCCAGACGCGTGTACTGTCTTTATAGAAGATTTACCGACCTATCGTGCCAAAATGGGTCAATCTAACGATAAACTAGCACTCAAAATCGTTGAAAAATTGAAACGGCCAGATATGGCTCAATCAGATATTTCACTGCTTCACGACAAGCCGGAATTGCTTGACGACTTAGAAGAAGATTTACCGATTGATGGTAAAGGTGGCAGTGATACCAGTAATCAAAACCAGTAAACAGGGGTGAGACGTCATGGATCAAAATGATGTAGATGATGATTGGGCTGCCGCCCTGGCCGAACAGTCAGAAGTGGAAGGCTCTGATGAAGTGCAAGCGGCACCATTAGAAGAGCTGACGGACGACAGTGAACAGAAAATTGGCCCAGAAGAGCAACGCAAGCTGGATGCCATTCTCGATATCCCTGTGACCATATCGATGGAAGTCGGGCGCACACAAATAAACATTCGTAATTTGCTGCAATTAAACCAAGGCTCTGTGGTCGAGCTAGATCGATTGGCAGGGGAATCGCTTGATGTGCTGGTGAATGGCACCTTAATTGCGCATGGCGAAGTGGTTGTGGTGAACGATAAGTTTGGTATTCGGTTGACGGATGTGATCAGCCAGACTGAGCGAATTAAGAAGTTACGATAAGGAAAATCATGCGTCGGCTTTTGGGAGGCTTGTTGTTTGCGCCGCTGCCTGTATGGGCCGCGGCGCCTGATATTAGTATCGCGACCATGTTGGTATCACTGACATTGGTGCTTGCGCTTATTTTTGCGCTGGCGTGGTTGTTGAGACGATTAAAGCTGCCTGGATTGGCTGGGCAAGCCAATGGCATTCGTATCATCAGCCAACTGGCCGTTGGGCAAAAAGAGCGTATTTTAGTGGTCGATATCAATGGCGAGCAGCTTGTGATCGGCGTGACAGCCACCAATATTCGGTTGCTAAAAGCGCTGGATTCGCCCATGCCGACGTCGTCAAATGCGCCAGCACCGAATACGGGGTTTGCTGAGCAACTCGGCCAACTGTTGAATCGAAAATGACTATCAAAACGTTACTTGCGGCTTGGCTTTTTGTGTGGGTATCACTGTTTTCACCTGCCACGTTTGCCCAACAAGAAGCAACGCCAGCACAAGAAACCATTACCACCGAATCGATTGATGAGGCCGGTGAGGCGGTGCGACTGCAGACAAGTCGCAACACCGGAGGCGGGATCCCTGCTGTGACGATGCGCGTCAATCCTGATGGCAGTGAAGACTACTCGGTGACATTGCAGATCCTTGCTCTGATGACCGCGCTGGGGTTTTTGCCCGCCATCGTGATTTTGATGACCTCATTCACCCGAATTGTGGTGGTGATGGCGATTTTGCGGCAGGCAATGGGACTTCAGCAAACACCGTCAAACCAAGTCATCATTGGGATTGCCATGTTCTTGACGCTGTTTATCGAGCAAGTCCCGATGACGGTACTCATCCCTGCGTTTGTGACTTCAGAGCTGAAAACGGCTTTCCAAATTGGCTTTATGCTATTTTTGCCGTTTTTGGTGATTGATTTGGTGGTGGCATCTGTCTTGATGGCAATGGGTATGATGATGCTCTCGCCGATGATCGTCTCCTTGCCATTTAAGCTAATGCTGTTTGTCTTGGTTGATGGGTGGAACCTCATTCTTTCTACCTTAGCGGGTAGTTTTGGCTAAAGGAGGCAATGATGGCCCCGGAAGCGTTTGTTGAATTATTTCAAGATGCCTTGTATTTGGTGCTACTGCTGGTGTCAGCGATTGTGGTACCCGGATTGTTGGTTGGCTTGATTGTGGCGATTTTCCAAGCGGCAACCTCAATCAACGAGCAAACACTGAGCTTTTTACCGCGTTTGATCGCCACTTTTGTGGCCCTGATGTTTTTCGGCCATTGGATGACGCGTATGTTGATGGAGTACTTCTACCGCTTGGTGGAAGAGATCCCGACCCTGCTTTACTAGGGCGACGGCATGGAATATCCCGCCTCTGTTATTTTGTCGTGGATGGCCAATTACTTTTGGCCGTTCACTCGCATCTCCTCGATGATGATGGCGATGACGTTCTTCGGCGCGCGCTTTGTGCCAGTGCGCATTCGCTTATATCTGTCGCTGGCGATTACCTTTGCGGTGATGCCAGCACTCCCAGCGGTGCCAGAAGAGATTGAATTGGTGTCCTTTGCGGGGTTTGTGGTGTTGGCACAGCAAATCGTGATTGGCGTTGCCATGGGGATGGTCACACAATTTATTACCCAAACCTTTGTGGTGTTGGGACAAATCCTCGGTATGCAATCCAGTTTAGGTTTCGCCTCTATGGTGGACCCCGCCAATGGTCAAAATACCCCCTTGCTAGGGCAATTCTATTTATTCTTGGCAGTCATGCTCTTTCTTGCTACCGATGGGCATTTGCAGATGCTTAATTTGGTGGTCATGAGTTTTAAAACGCTCCCCATTGGCGAGATGATTGGTGCCGCTGATTATCGCAGTCTCGCGGATTGGTTTGGTACCATGTTTCAGGTCGCTTTGAGCATGTCATTGGCGGGTATTATTGCGCTCTTGATTGTCAACTTGTCGTTCGGGGTCATGACGCGCGCCGCTCCCCAACTGAATATTTTCTCTCTTGGCTTTGCATTTGCATTGTTGATGGGGTTGCTGATCAGTTGGTATTTACTGTTCGGTATTTTGACGCATTACGATAACCACTGGCAGACTGGGCTTAACCAAATCTGCTCTTTGATTCGCATTAACTGTGAGCCTAACTGATGGCAGAGAGTGACGGCCAAGAAAGAACAGAAGACGCCACACCCCGAAGGCGGGAGCAGGCGCGGGAGAAAGGCCAAGTACCGCGCTCAAGAGAGCTGGCATCCGTCGCTGTCCTTGTGCTGGGAGCAGTGAGTTTGATGTGGTTTGGACAATCGCTCGGGGAAGCGTTGATGGCGCTAATGACGCGGCTATTCACGTTGTCGCGCGCAGAAGTCTTTGATACCTCTGAGTTAATGCTGGTCGTGGTCGGCGAGCTATTACACCTTATCCTCCCGCTTGGACTGGTGCTGTTACTGCTGTTTTTTTCCGGCCTCGCGGGGTCGGCAGGCCTTGGTGGGATCAGCTTCTCGTGGGAAGCGGCACGCCCTAAGTTATCCAAAATGAGCCCCATCGCTGGGGTGAAGCGTATGTTTGGCACCCAAGGCTTGGTTGAGTTATTAAAATCGATTCTTAAAGTCTTGCTGGTTGGGGGCGTGGCAAGTTATTTGGTGTATATCAATCTCCAAGACTTCTTCGAACTGACGATTGAAACCTTCCCGCAAAACCTCTATCACGCGATGGATATTCTGCTTAACTTCGTGTTGTTGGTATGTTGCTCACTATTGATTGTGGTCGCCATTGATGTGCCGTTTCAGATATGGCAGCACAATGAGCAGCTAAAAATGACCAAACAAGAAGTGAAAGACGAGTACAAAGAAACCGAAGGTCGCCCAGAAGTCAAAGGTCGAATTCGCATGTTGCAGCGTGAAATGGCGCAACGACGAATGATGGCAGAAGTGCCGCAAGCCGATGTTGTCGTGACTAACCCCGAGCACTACTCGGTTGCACTTCGGTATAACAGTGACATGGATAGCGCACCAGTGGTGGTGGCAAAAGGCTCTGACTTTACGGCATTGAAAATTCGTGAGATTGCCGCTGAGCATGATGTAGCGATTGTCCCTGCACCGCCGTTAGCGCGAGCACTGTACTTTAGCACAGAGCTTGAGCAACAAATTCCAGATGGTTTGTTTACGGCGGTTGCACAGGTGCTGGCGTATGTTTTCCAGCTCAAGCAATACAAAAAAGGGCGAGGCCGTCGGCCGACGCGTCCAGAAGACGCTTACTTGCCGATTCCGCCAGATTTGCGCCACGACTAGCACTCCTTTGTCCTTTGGGTTGCGTGTTTTTGTTTGAGAAGTGACAAAATGCTGACACTTTCGGGTTGTTTGTTGGCGCAAATATTGCTTTCTCCCCTTCCTCTTATGTTTGACGAGCGCGTCGCTTTCTCCGCCGTTCACCTATCATGGATTTGAGCTTGTAACATGCTAAAAGCCAAGTGGCAGCTGCCATTCTCAGACAAAGTTCCTTACCACCGCTTGCGTGCGATGCCCGCGGTTGGGGCACCCATTCTAGTACTAGCCACCCTCGCGATGGTGGTATTGCCCGTTCCGCCCATGCTGTTGGACTTGATGTTCTCGTTCAACATTGCCTTGTCGCTGGTGGTTTTGCTCGTCACGATTTATACCCGTCGTCCGCTTGATTTTGCCGCGTTTCCCACGGTGTTGTTGATAGCGACCTTACTACGCTTGGCGTTGAACGTTGCGTCGACTCGGGTGGTGTTGCTCTATGGCCATGAAGGGCCGGATGCCGCGGGTCAGGTGATCGGCGCGTTTGGTTCGGTGGTGATCGGGGGTAACTATGCCGTTGGTCTGGTGGTGTTCCTTATCTTGATGATCATCAACTTTATGGTGGTGACAAAGGGTGCCGGACGGATTTCGGAAGTGAGTGCTCGCTTTACCTTGGATGCCTTGCCCGGTAAGCAAATGGCCATTGATGCCGACTTAAATGCTGGGCTTATCGATCAAGAACAAGCGCGGACGCGTCGTCAAGAAGTGACCAAAGAAGCGGACTTCTACGGCTCTATGGACGGTGCGTCTAAATTCGTTAAAGGGGATGCGATCGCCGGTATCCTGATCCTGTTGATTAACATCGTCGGTGGCCTGTCTATCGGGATGGGACAGCACGACCTCCCGTTCTCTGATGCGATTGAAGTTTATACCTTGCTGACCATTGGTGACGGCTTGGTGGCACAAATCCCGTCACTCTTGCTGTCAATTGGTGCCGCCATTATGGTGACGCGTCAAAATACTGATGAAGACATGGGGCAGCAAGTTGTCTTCCAACTGTTTGATAACCCACGCGCGCTGATGATTGCTACTGGTATTCTTACCGTGATGGGTATTGTGCCGGGCATGCCTCACATCCCATTCCTGCTGTTAGCGATTATTTGTGGTGGCTTGGCCTATTGGAAATACCAGCAGTATCACAAAGCACAACAAAAAGCAGATGAGCCTGAGCAGCCAGAGACGGCGCCTATCACACCGAAAGAGTTGTCATGGGATGATGTGCAACCTGTGGATGTGATTGGTCTCGAAGTGGGTTATCGCCTAATTCCCATGGTGGATAGAGATCAAGGTGGTGAACTGCTTGACCGGGTCAAAGGCGTGCGTAAAAAACTCTCTCAAGACTTTGGGTTCCTCATTCCGCCGGTGCATATTCGCGATAATCTGGAGTTACCGCCGCATAACTACCGGATAACCCTGATGGGCGTCGCGGTGGGCGAAGCGGAAGTCCGTCCAGAGCATGAACTTGCTATTAATCCAGGACAAGTGTTTGGTCCGATTGAAGGCGAGCCGACGCAAGATCCCGCATTTGGACTCGAAGCGGTTTGGATTGAGCCAAGCCAACGCGAGCACGCTCAGGCGTTAGGGTATACGGTGGTTGACTCAGCCACCGTATTGGCGACCCATCTGAGTCAAATGCTGACCAATAACGCCGAGCGTTTATTGGGTCACGAAGAGGCTCAAAATCTTGTCGATATGCTGGGTAAACAAGTACCGCGTTTGGTGGAAGGACTGATCCCTGACCAAATCCCACTGAGTGTATTGGTGAAGGTATTGCAAAACTTGCTCAGTGAGGCGATTCCTATTCGAGATATTCGCACTATCGTTCAGACCATGGCCGAGTACGCTGGAAAGAGTCAAGATCCCGACATTCTCACCGCAGCGGTTCGGATTGCGCTGCGTCGACTGATCGTGCAGGAAATCAATGGTATTGCGCCAGAACTGCCAGTCATTACGTTAGTGCCTGAGCTGGAACAGATGTTGCATAAAACCATGCAGGCCTCCGGTGGTGAGTCGACAGGCATTGAGCCTGGGTTAGCAGAACGCCTGCAATCATCATTAGCCGAGGCAACGCAGCAACAAGAGCTGCAAGGCGAGCCCGCCGTGTTGCTAACGTCTGGCGTGCTTCGAGCGACCTTAGCGAAATTTGTGAAGAATACCATTCCGACGCTACGTGTCTTGTCATATCAAGAAGTGCCGGATGAGAAACAAATTCGTATCGTCAATGCGGTCGGTAATAATTAATACCGTTTTTTGAGTAGGGCAGAGCTTTGAAAATCAAACGTTTTTTTGCTAAAGACATGCGTACTGCACTTGGCCAAGTCAAAGAAGAGCTCGGTGCGGATGCGGTGATCATGTCTAACAAAAAAGTGACTGGTGGTGTGGAAATTGTTGCTGCCGTCGATGCCGATACAGATCCTGTTCCTGCCAAGCCGCAGCCACAGGCTCATGCACAAGAGCAGGCGGCGCAGGCATACTCAAATGCACACCGCCAGCTCGCTGACGACAAGGTCCAATTGCGCCAACGCCAACAAGCGGCGCCGCGCAATCAGCGACCGCCCCATTTTTCGGCCATGCTCGATGAATATCGAGATAGATCAGGCCCAGCAGACCGTGCGCCTCAAAACGAAGCCGACTCCCTGTCTGCGTTGTTGCAACGACAACAAAAACAGTCATCTCGCCCCGACCCTCAACGTCATTCGAATTCGAGAGAACCTGAGCGGCCTGCCGCATTGGGGCGAGGTTATGAACCTCGTCGCGAGTTGAAGAGCAATGGTCGTGGCAGTTGGCAAGATGCAGGACGCCAGCATCAACAGCCGGGTAGCAAGCCTAAACTGGATCCTTCACGGTTCGAAGCGCGTCCATCGCAATCGTCCAATGAAGAGATTGAAGCGATGCGCCAAGAAATGGCCTCCATTCGTAGCTTGCTTGAGCATCAGCTGTCAGGCTTGATGTGGCAAGAGGTTGAACGTAGAGAACCGCTGCGGGCTATGCTGATTAAACGCTTGGAGCGCATGGGATTATCGTCTGACTTATCGGATCAGCTCGCGTGTTATATCCCAGAAGACACGCCTCCCACTGAAGCGTGGCAAGCGCTGCTTGATTTGGTCGCTGACCAAATTATCACCGTGGATGAAAACATGCTTGAAACAGGCGGCGTGATTGCGCTTTTGGGCCCCACCGGAGTAGGAAAAACTACCACGATCGCCAAACTTGCGGCCCGTGCCGCCATGGACTTTGGCCCTGAAGAAATCGCGTTAGTCACCACAGATACGTTTCGTATCGGGGCGCATGAACAACTTGCGACCTATGGGCGTATTCTTGGCTGTCCGGTCAAGGTGGCTAAAGATGCCGATGAACTGGCCGACATCCTTTATCAACTGCGTCATAGACGTTTGATATTGCTTGATACTGCCGGAATGGGTCAGCGCGATCTGCGCCTTTCAGAGCAGCTCGATACATTAATGCAAAACAGCGGTTCGCATATCCGCAGCTTGCTGGTTTTGCCTGCGACGTCCCAACGTCGCGTATTACAAGAAACCATTGAACATTTTCGTCGTATTCCTTTGTCCGGCTGTGTGCTGACAAAGCTGGACGAATCTCTAAGCCTCGGTGAGCTGTTGTGTGTCACCATCGAAAATGCCCTGCCTGTTGCTTACTTAGCTGACGGGCAACGTGTGCCGGAAGATATCCGCCAAGCGACAGGACACTTCCTCGTGTCAAAAGCCAGCGAAATGCTGGAATCAGGCGCGGATCAGCACAATCACTTCTGGAGCAGTGATGTCCCAGAGTCGAATGGGGCGGACTTTTATGATTGAGACAACCATGCAAGATCAAGCAAGCGGCCTTCGCCGTCTAACCAACCCCTCACGGACTAAAGTCATCACAGTGACTGGCGGTAAAGGTGGTGTGGGGAAAACAAATGTCACCCTAGGAATGGCTGCCTCTATGGCACGCCAAGGCAAAAAAGTCATGGTGCTTGATGCAGACCTTGGCTTGGCGAATGTCGATGTGTTGCTCGGATTGCGAGCCGGTAAGAACTTGTCTCACGTCCTTCAAGGTGTTTGTGATTTGAAAGACATCATCATTGAAGGGCCGCACGGTATGAAAATCGTGCCAGCATCGTCTGGAATGCAAGGCATGACCGAGCTAACTCCCGCGCAACATGCTGGTTTGATTCGCGCTTTTGGTACACTCGAAGAAGAGGTTGATGTACTCTTAGTAGATACCGCTGCGGGGATCTCTGATATGGTACTGAGCTTTTCGCGTGCAGCGCAGGATGTGGTGGTCGTGGTGTGCGATGAGCCCACGTCAATCACTGATGCCTATGCTCTGATCAAGATTTTAAGCCGTGAACATGGCGTGAATCGATTTAAAATCGTAGCAAATATGGTCAGAAGCTACCGTGAAGGGCGAGATTTGTTCACAAAATTAACGCGAGTCACTGAAAGGTTTCTAAATGCTAATCTAGAATTAGTGGCATGTGTTCCTGTGGATGAAAGAGTGAGGCAAGCAGTGAGAAAACAGAAAGTTGTTATCGACGCATTTCCTCGCTCGCCAGCGTCGCTGGCTTTAAACGCTCTGGCGAATAAAGCGCTGACGTGGCCGGTACCGCGTAACCCTGGTGGTCATCTGGAGTTTTTTGTTGAGCGTTTGCTGATCAAAAATGATGACGCAGGAGAGTTAATTCGTGAATAAAGCGCTCACCTATAGTCGCACGGGTGATAATGGCCAAGGGGTACTCGAACGATACTCAAGCTTGGTCAAACGGATAGCGCACCACTTAATGGGGCGCTTGCCGCCGAGTGTACAAGTCGAAGATTTAATTCAAGCAGGCATGATAGGTTTGCTTGAAGCGCAGCAAAATTATGATCCGAGTAAGGGCGCAAGTTTTGAAACCTATGCCGGTATTCGGATTCGCGGTGCTATGCTGGATGATATGCGCCGTGGTGACTGGGTGCCACGCTCGGTCCACAAAGCAAGCAGGACAATCAGTGATGCGATAGCCTCACTGGAAAAGGAATTAGGCCGTGATCCCACGGATGTAGAAGTGGCACAACGGCTTGATATGAGCCTAGATCAGTATCATCAGGCACTGAATGACGTCAACTGTGGCCGATTAATCGGCATGGACGACTTAGGTGTCTCCGAAGATGCATTTACAACCGACAGTCATCGCAACGACAATCTTCCCTTTCAGGATGTTGCGGAGGATAATTTCAAGGCGGCATTGGCCGCTGCGATAAAAAGTCTTCCCGAAAGAGAAGCACTGGTGCTATCTCTTTATTATGATGAGGAATTAAACCTCAAAGAGATAGGGGCAGTGATTGGGGTGAGTGAATCCCGGGTCTGTCAGATTCAGAGTCAGGCCACGCAACGATTGAGAGCCAAGCTTTCCGCTTGGCATAGTGAGTAAGTAACAGTTTCGACAATAAAACGAGACCTCACCGGAGGCAACCTTGGATAAAAACATGAAAATTCTCGTTGTTGATGATTTTTCAACAATGCGCCGTATCGTAAAGAATCTTCTTCGTGACTTAGGTTTCAACAATACCGTTGAAGCGGATGACGGCTTAACAGCGCTGCCAATCCTCAAAAAGGGCGGTATTGATTTTGTCGTGACCGATTGGAATATGCCTGGGATGCAGGGGATCGATTTGCTCAAAGAGATCCGAAAGGATGACTCGCTGAAGCATCTCCCTGTACTGATGATCACTGCCGAAGCGAAGCGTGAGCAGATTGTTGAAGCTGCGCAAGCAGGCGTGAATGGTTATATCGTAAAACCTTTTACTGCTGCCACACTAAAAGAGAAGCTCGATAAAATTTTCGAGCGCATGTAATTAGCAAGCGCACAGTAAAAGGTAATCGTTATGATCAATCTGGACCAAGCGAAACAATTGGTCGCGTATCTTGAGAGTGGAGAGCAAGATAACGCTAATGCGCTTCTCGCTGATATCGCGAAAGAGGCGCGAGACCCGCTGTTTAATGAAGTGGGCAAACTCACCCGCCAATTACACGACTCTATCTCCAACTTTCGCTTGGATCCCAGAATTGGCGATTTAGCGAATGTAGATATTCCCGATGCTCGCGATCGCCTCACTTATGTGATGGAGAAAACCGAGCTTGCAGCTAATCGCACTATGGATGCGGTTGAGCGCACCATGCCCATTGCCAGTGAGTTGCAAGAAAACCTGCAAGCGGTAAGGCCAAATTGGAACAGTTTGATGCGTGGTGAGATCGCGTTGGATGAGTTTAAAAGCCTTTGCCACAACATTGACGAATTGTTGACTCAGGTAGAAGGCGGAGCAACTGAGCTTCACGGTCATTTGACGGATATTCTGATGGCCCAAGACTTTCAAGATCTCACCGGCCAAGTGATTCGGCGTGTTATCGAACTTGTGCAAGAAGTCGAACAACAACTCGTCGAAATTCTGACTGCATTCGGCATGGAAAATGACGAGACGGCGGGAGAAGCGCCGTCTCAACAAGAAGATACCGTTGACAAGTCAGCGCCGGAAGGACCGATTATTCATCCTGAAGAGCGTGATGATGTGGTCCACAGCCAGGATGATGTCGATGACTTATTATCGAGTTTGGGTTTTTAGAGGTGCGCTATGAGCTTTGAAATGGATGAAGAAATCCTTCAGGACTTTTTGATTGAAGCGGGAGAAATCCTCGAGCAGCTGTCTGAACAGCTGGTCGATTTGGAGCGTGCCCCTGATGATTCAGACTTGCTGAATGCCATCTTCCGTGGCTTCCATACCGTAAAAGGTGGGGCGGGCTTTTTGGGCCTTAATGCGCTGGTTGACACGTGTCACGGTGCGGAAAATGTCTTTGATACGCTGCGTAACCATGGTCGTGAGTTGACCTCAGACGTGATGGATACCATTTTGCAAGCGTTGGATACCATCAACGACCAGTTTTCAGCGGTTCAAAGTAGTGAAGAGCCGACGGCGGCATCGCCTGAGTTGCTAGAGGCGCTGCACCGCTATGCGAAACCTGCCAGTGCAGATGAGCAAGCGGCTGAGCCAGAACCGGAGCCAGAACCCGAACCAACGCCTGAGCCAGAACCAGAGCCGACCCCAGAACCGGAAGCCTCAGCGTCGAGTGATGACGCGATCAGTGGTGATTCGGTCGATGAGATCACCCAAGACGAATTTGATCGCTTACTCGATCAACTGCATGGCGAAGGGAAAGCGCCGACAGCAGGCGGCGGCGATAGCTCAGACAAGCCGGATGTGGTTGCAGACACTGAGGCCGACAGTGGTGATATCACCGATGACGAATTCGAGAAACTGCTAGACGATTTACACGGTGCTGGGAAAGGCCCCGCAGCAAATAGCAACGACACACCGGAGCAGACCGCTTCTGAAAAAGCGCCTGCAAGCGGTGGTGATGAATTCATCGATGACGATGAGTTCGAAAAGCTGCTCGATGATTTACACGGGAAAGGCAAAGGACCTGCCGCGGGTGATACGCCGCCAGCAGCGGCAAAAGCAGAAGCGCCTAAAGCTGAACCAAAGCCCGAGCCTAAGCCTGAACCCAAAAAAGCGGAATCCGCTAAACCCAGTGCGCCTGCTAAGGCGGGAGCTGGCAGTAAAGCCCCGGCTGCACCAGAAAAAGCACCTGAGAAAAAGCCGCCAGCAGCTCCACAGCAGGAGCAGACAGTTCGCGTTAATACCTCAACACTTGATGCCATCATGAATATGGTGGGCGAATTGGTTCTGGTGCGTAACCGCTTGGTGAGTTTAGGGCAAAGTAGCAATGATGAAAGCATGTCTAAAGCGGTCACTAACCTTGATGTGGTAACCGCCGATCTTCAAGGCGCGGTAATGAAGACGCGCATGCAGCCAATCAAAAAAGTATTTGGTCGTTTTCCACGCGTGGTACGTGATTTGGCGCGCAGCTTGAAGAAAGAAATCGTCCTTGAGATGAAAGGCGAAGAAACCGACTTGGATAAAAACCTTGTTGAGGCACTGGCCGACCCCATGGTCCACTTGGTGCGTAACTCGGTTGACCATGGCATTGAAATGCCTGACGTGCGTGAAAAGGCGGGTAAGCCACGAGTGGGTACCATTACCCTTAAAGCGTCTCAAGAAGGTGACCATATCCTGCTGACTATCGAAGACGATGGTGGCGGTATGGATGCGGAGAAACTGAAAGGCATCGCTGTCGATCGTGGTGTCCTAGATGCGGATGCTGCAGCACGACTGACTAACAGTGAAGCGTATAACTTAATCTTTGCGCCCGGTTTTTCGACTAAAACCGAGATCTCTGACATCTCAGGGCGTGGCGTCGGCATGGATGTGGTGAAAACGGGGATTACTAAGCTTAATGGTTCGATTAATATCGACTCTGAGCTTGGACGTGGCACCATTATTGAGATTAAAGTGCCACTGACGCTGGCTATTCTACCTACCTTAATGGTTGGTATTGGCGACAACCCGTTTGCTTTCCCTCTGTCTAACGTGAGTGAGATCATTAGCTTAGATATGTCACGCACCAATACGGTTGATGGACAACTAACACTCATTGTGCGGGACAAAGCGATTCCACTGTTCTTCTTACAAGACTGGTTGTGCAAAGGTCAGTCAGATATCGATAAAACCAAGGGACATGTGGTGATTGTGCAAATTGCCCATCAACGCATTGCGTTTGTGGTGGACACCTTGTTCGGCCAAGAAGAAGTGGTCATTAAGCCGCTAGATGAACTTCTACAAGGGACTCCCGGTATGGCTGGGGCAACCATCACCAGTGATGGACATATTGCTCTTATCCTCGATGTGCCCAACCTGCTTAAACATTACGCGGGTTAATTTGAGAAAAGGAAGCGCATGGCAGTGAAAGTTCTGGTGGTGGATGACTCAAGTTTCTTCCGCCGCCGAGTCAGCGAGATTATCAACGGCGATCCTAGGCTGGAAGTGATTGATACCGCAGTGAATGGCAAAGAAGCGGTAGAGAAGGTTGCTCAGCTCAAACCTGACGTCGTGACCATGGATATTGAGATGCCTGTTCTGGATGGGATCTCAGCGGTACGTCAGATCATGGCACAGACGCCGACGCCGATCTTAATGTTTTCGTCTCTGACTCATGAAGGCGCAAAAGCGACGCTTGATGCGCTCGAAGCCGGGGCCTTGGACTTCTTACCCAAGAAATTTGAGGATATCGCACGTAATCGTGATGAAGCGACGAGCTTACTTCAACAGCGCGTCCTCGAAATTGCGCGCAAGCGCTCTTTCTTGCGTCGTCCTAGCAAACCAGCACCGAGTGCGACAACAGGACAAACTGCCTCGCCAGCGGGCGGCGCACGTGCGCCTGTCCGTCCTGCGGCTCCAAACGCAGCCCCTGCGGCAAAATCAAAGGCGCCTGCGCGATTTACTGCAAGTGGTAAACGCTATCAGCTCGTTGCGATCGGAACATCGACTGGTGGGCCCGTCGCACTGCAAAAAGTATTGACCAAGCTCCCTGCCAACTTCCCACTACCGATCGTGCTTATCCAACATATGCCGGCAACATTTACGGCAGCGTTTGCACAGCGTTTGAATGGGTTGAGTCAGATTACAGTTACCGAAGCCAAAGACGGTGATGCATTAAAGCCGGGCCATGCTTACTTGGCGCCGGGTGGCATGCAGATGATGATAGATGGCCGGCCGGGCGCAGCGCGCTTGAAAATTTTAGATGGTGGTGAGCGCATGAACTATAAGCCCTGTGTCGATGTCACCTTTGGCTCGGCGGCCAAAGTCTATGGTGACAAGGTCCTTTCGATGGTGTTGACAGGCATGGGGGCAGATGGCCGAGAAGGCGCACGAATGCTGAAGAGCGCAGGCTCCACCATATGGGCACAAGACGAAGAAAGCTGTGTCGTTTACGGTATGCCTCAAGCGGTGGCTAAAGCGGGTATTTCATCGGAGGATTTACCGCTCGATCGTATCGCAGAGCGTATTCTGGTTGAGCTGAATTTAAAATAAGGAGTGGGGCTTGATAGTCTGGAGTATCGCCAACCAAAAAGGCGGTGTCGGTAAGACAACCACCACAGTGACACTGGCCGGTTTAATTAGCGAACGTAAAAAGCGCGTTCTGCTGGTGGACACGGACCCGCACGCCTCCTTGTCGACCTATCTAAATTTTGACTCTGAGCAGTTGCCTGCGAGCTTATTCGATCTTTTTCAGCTGCAAACCGTGAATAAAGAAACGGTGAAGCCACTGATTGTGCGCACTCAGTTCGACAACATGGATTTGATTCCTGCGCATATGTCCCTTGCGACACTAGACCGAGTGATGGGTAATCGCGGCGGGATGGGGTTGGTGCTTAAAAAGGCGCTCGATTCACTGGCTGATGAGTACGATTATGTCCTCATTGATTGCCCGCCTATACTGGGGGTGATGATGGTGAATGCATTGGCAGCGAGTCACCGTGTGTTGATCCCAGTACAAACAGAGTTTTTGGCAATGAAAGGGTTAGAGCGTATGATGCGCACCCTGCAGATCATGCAGAAGTCGCGAACCTCTAATTTTAACTTAACGATCATACCGACCATGTATGACAAGCGAACTCGCGCATCGTTAGAAACATTGCAAGAGCTTAAAGTGCGTTATAGCGATCAGGTTTGGGCATCGGCGGTGCCCATCGACACCAAATTCCGCGATGCGAGCCTAAAACATATGCCCGCGTCGTTTTATGCAAAAAATTGCCGTGGCGTTTTTGCCTACAAGACACTGTTAACGTATTTGGAGCGACTGGAGCAGGATGAACAAGCATAATGCCCTATCCAGTGGTCAGGCGCTCGATGACTATTTTGAAGCCTTACTGGATGACTTAGACGAGACCCGTGCACCTCAGCAAGAGGCCGTTGCTGAAGATAGCGTGCGTCAGTCAGACAGTGAACCAAGTTGGCAGAAAACGGCGACGCCACTTGACCCAGATTATCAGCTTGAGCCTCAGCCTAAGCTTGCCCCTGATGAGACCGACGTTGAGCCGGTGGCATTTGCTGAGCCAGAACGCGATCTCGCCGAGGTTGAGCGCTTGCTTGCGCAACTGAAAGTGGATGAAGAAGCCGAACTGGCGCAAGCCGAAGCGGAGGTTGAGCCTCAAGTAGAAACGGCGACTGAAACAGACACTCCTGATGTGGATACAGTGGTTGAGCCTGACCTTGAGGTTACCACTGAGACAGACATTGAGAGCGACACAGAGGTGACAACCGAGACGTTGCTGGATGAGCCTATCGTGGACACCGAGGTGACCGAAGAGGTTGCGGTTGAAACCGAGCAGGCACAGGCAATCGATCTTGAT
Source organism: Salinivibrio sp. IB574 (assembly GCF_001996205.1). Classification (NCBI taxonomy): domain Bacteria; kingdom Pseudomonadati; phylum Pseudomonadota; class Gammaproteobacteria; order Vibrionales; family Vibrionaceae; genus Salinivibrio; species Salinivibrio sp. IB574. Next base: position 132,548 of record NZ_MUFN01000003.1, read on the forward strand.
GCTGAAATGATGGTTGAGCCCCAGACCGATCTGGAGGCGGATATTGCCACTGATGCCGAGCTTGACACTGCAGTGGATCTTGACACCGAGGTAGATCTTGAAACCGAGGTAGAAGTCGAGCAAACAGTCGATGTCGAGTCAGCAGTGGAGCCAGAGACCCAAGCCGGAGAGGACCTGCCGCCAACCCAATGGGAAAATGTGGAAACCGCCTCTGAGTTTCAGGTGTTATTTTTTGAGAGTATGGGCGTGACCTATGCGGTGCCGCTTGCTGAGTTAGGCGGGATCCACCAATTGGGAGATTGCAATCACTTGATTGGTCGTCCTGACTGGTATCTGGGTTTGCAGACAGAAAAACACCAACAGCTTGATGTGGTCGATACCGCCCGTTGGGTGATGCCAGAAAAACTGGCAGATAATAGCCACAGAGATGACTATAATTACATAGTATTACTGGGTGATAGTAAGTGGGGACTGGCCTGTAATCGCTTATTGGGTACTCAGGCATTAAGTGGTAAAGCAATTCGCTGGCGCAAGCAAGCCGGAAAGCGGCCTTGGTTGGCGGGTATGGTCAAAGAAAAAATGTGTGCCCTGATCCATGTTCAAGCATTTATTGCTATGTTAAATCAGGGGATTGACGCCAAAGCGATGGCGTAATGATAAATTGCACAGCGCGTAAAGAGGAAAATCAATGTCTCAGGTAGCTGAAGTTCAAAAAGAAGGCGTCAATGACGAGGTATTGCAGTGGGTCACTTTTCAGCTCGAAGAAGAGACCTACGGCATCAACGTCATGCAGGTGCGAGAAGTGTTGCGCTACACCGAAATTGCTCCTGTTCCTGGCGCACCTGACTATGTGTTAGGGATTATCAATCTGCGTGGTAACGTGGTAACCGTCATCGACACTCGCTCTCGATTTGGTTTGATGCCAGGCGAAGTCACCGACAATACCCGTGTAATCGTGATTGAAGCGGAAACACAAGTGATCGGTATCATGGTCGACAGTGTGGCTGAGGTGGTGTACCTGAAAACCTCAGAAATTGACACCACACCAAGTGTCGGTACAGAAGAAAGCGCCAAATTTATCCAAGGCGTAAGCAACCGCAATGGCGACTTGCTAATCCTCGTTGATCTCAACAAACTGTTGACCGACGAAGAATGGAATGAAATGGCAATGCTGTAATGGTTGCGCTGTTATTGACTTGGTTACCTGTCGCAGTGACGGTGGTTTTTGCCATCGTCGCTTTGTGGCGTTTGCGGATTGAGCGACGCGCCAGAGAGCGACTTGAAAACAAGTTGCAGGCCATGGAAACGGTGTTGAAAAGTGCGCGTCAGCGCCACGACAGCCTTGCTAAACAGTTCAACGAGCTGCGTGCGGGCAGTATGGGCATGGGACAAAAACTGGCAGACATTGCTACAAATGTTGACGAGTTACTGGAAAAGCAGGTGGAACTTGAAATGCAAGATCCAGGCAGTCGCCTTTACAGTCGTGCTAGCAAGATGGTTGATCTCGGCGCCGATCTCGATGAGCTGATGCATGAGTGTGATTTGCCCAAAGCCGAGGCTGAGTTGCTACTCAGTCTACGCAAACGCCAAGCGGCCAATCAACAACGGTAGTTAGACTTTAGTGTTGATGGGCTTAGGTCCCTGCCACCCGGGTGGGGTTTTTCCTTCTAATACCCAAGCATAAGCGATCAATTCTGCAACCACACGGTACAAACTGGGTGGAATCGCTTCGCCAACCTCTAGGCGTTCTAGCCATTTAAGCAAATTCTCATCTTTGTGGATCAAACAGCCTTGGTCGGACAGTGCCTCAATGAGGGCATCTGCCAATTCATTGACTGCCTTTGCTTTGACGCTGGGCGCTTGATAGCCGTCATACCCTAGCGCAATGGCTCGTTTTGTTTTTTTCATGATCACACCTTTATCGATAAGCCTGCACGACGTGTATCTTGCTCGGGCGGCTGGCTGTCATGGTGAGGGTTGATGGCGATGTCGAGCGGGATGTGTTGTGAAGCCAAGCGCTCTTCTAGCCAAGGCAATGTTGCTTGTATTCGTCGTTTTAGCGCGTCCGTCGGCGCCGTTAGCAGTAAGCTTCCTCCTTTTCCCTCAAGGTTTACGTCTGCGCGGACATACTGCTTGCCCACAGGTAGATATAAACGTATCTGCCACTGTTGCTTCTCTGGCTTCGCCTTTTTTTCTGACTGACGCCGTTTAACATGTACCCGTACCGGAGGTTTCTCTGGTTCGGCAAATGGGAACACCCATTGCCACTCGCCACTCCGTGCAGACTCTGAGACGCGCTGTTCGGCCATCAGACGTAATACGCCGATTAAGGGACCCGCGTCTTCGTTACGATTTAGCCATTGGCGCAATAGGGTTGTTAATGGTTTGTCAGCAGGGCGATGCGTCAGCCATTGCATCAGTGTCTCAGGATCGAGAGGCTGGTGGCTTTTGCTACCGGGGAGTGTCCACAGCGCCAGTAACGACTGCATCATGGCTTGAGTGGCAGGGGGCTGATTCTTTATCGCATTCAATACCGCAGGGAAGAGATGAAGTTGTGCCAATGTATCAGATAGCGGTGTCGAGCTGCCCGGCGTTAACAGGGTAAATTGGGCATTGGCAAGCAAAGACGCGTCAATTTTTTGGGCAAGTGCTGGTATCGACATTGGCGGTTTTAACACCAATTGTTGAGGGTTCGTTGTTCCGATCTTCATGGTTTCTCACAATTATTTACGCGAGTCACACTTTGCAACCCTGTGGTAACTAACAGTCATTTTGACCAATGTGGTACTATGCGTCCAATTTTGTAACACAAAGCAGGATGCAACATTTGTCATGTTGGAAGTGAAACAGCTTTGCTGTGTTCGTGATGACCGAGTGTTGTTTGATGCGCTGACATTCTCTCTTTCTCCCGGCGACCTTGTACAAATTGAAGGCCCAAATGGGGCGGGTAAAACCACCTTGTTGCGGATTATCGCGGGGCTGGGACTCGCAGATAGTGGAGAAGTCTGTTGGCAGCAACAGGCGATTACCCAGCAAAGAGATGAATTTTATCGTCACTTACTGTTCTTGGGGCACACCACAGGGGTTAAGCGCGAACTCACCGCGTTCGAAAACCTCTCGTACTACATGAAAATGCATGGCCGAGACGATCAAGCGGCTATTTGGCAAGCGCTGGCCAAAGTCGGTTTAGCGGGACGAGAAGATATTCCTGCTGCACAGTTGTCTGCGGGACAAAATCGCCGTATTGCGCTTGCACGTCTTTGGCTGAGCAGCCACCGTAAACTGTGGGTACTCGATGAGCCGCTAACCGCGATCGATAAGCAAGGGGTACAGGTGCTCGAGTCGGTATTTGAACGTCATGTCGAGCAAGGCGGGATGGTGCTTTTCACCACTCACCAAGATATGTTTGTCGGCCACCCGTTACTGCAACGTATCCGTCTGGGGGCCCTATGATCAATGCGATGTGGCTGATTATCCGCCGAGAATTGAAAGTGGCCTTCCGACAACCATCGGATAGCTTAAATCCGCTGTGGTTTTTTATCATAGTGATCACCCTTTTCCCACTTGGCGTGGGGCCAGATGCAAATTTGTTACAGGAGATTGCGCCGGGAGTGATTTGGGTTGCGGCGCTGCTGTCAGCCTTGCTATCTCTAGAGCGTCTTTTTCGTGATGACTATCTGGATGGCTCGCTTGAGCAAATGATGCTGATGCCGGTGCCGTTGCCTCTGGTGGTGATGGCAAAGGTAATCGCACACTGGCTACTGACGGGGCTACCGCTGTTGGTAGTCAGTCCGCTATTGGCGTTATTGCTGTCTTTGGATTGGAACAGTTACCAAGCTGTCGTGATGACTCTGTTGTTAGGAACCCCAACCCTGAGTTTTGTTGGGGCGATAGGTGTAGCGTTAACGGTTGGATTACGTAAAGGCGGCGTACTGTTGAGCCTACTGATCCTACCTTTGTACATTCCAGTACTGATTTTCGCGACATCGGCCATCGATATGGCAAGTTTTGGCGCCAACATTAGTGGGCAGTTGGCTATTCTCGGTGCTTTGCTCGCGGGATCCGTGACCCTAGCACCCTTTGCTATCGCCGCAGCATTGCGTGTGAGCGTGAATTAATAATTAATCAGGAAGTAGAGCAATTGTCATGTGGAAGTGGCTTCACCCTTACGCAAAACCGGAAAATAGTTATCGTTTATGTGGGAAACTCATCCCATGGTTTGCGGTGCTCGCCGGGCTGAGCTTAGTCATTGGTTGTATTTGGGGCTTGGCGTTCGCGCCTGCTGATTACCAACAAGGCGATAGTTTTCGCATCATTTATATTCACGTGCCCGCGGCCATTTGGTCAATGGGCGCCTATCTGTCGATGGCCATTGCAGCCTTTATTGGGAGAGTCTGGCAACTCAAAATGGCAGACTGGGCGGTGGGCGCGATTGCTCCTGTTGGTGCTGTCTTTACCTTTATCGCCTTGATCACTGGCGCGATTTGGGGCAAGCCCATGTGGGGAGCGTGGTGGGTATGGGATGCGAGGCTCACCTCAGAATTGATCCTGCTCTTCCTCTACATCGGTGTCATGGCGCTGTATAACGCGTTCGATGATGCGCGAATGGCGGCCCAAGCGGCGGGAATATTGGCGATGGTGGGGGTGATTAACCTGCCGATCATTCATTTCTCTGTCGAGTGGTGGAACACCTTGCATCAGGGCGCCACGATTACCAAATTTGCCCGCCCGTCAATTGATCCAGACATGCTCTGGCCATTACTGGTTTGCTTGGTTGGGTTTGCTAGCTTTTTTGCCACGTTGACCTTAATGGGGCTGCGTAATCAGATCGTGTTGCGTGAGTCGCACCGCCCTTGGGTGCGAGCCTTGGTGGAGGACAAATAATGCATTTTGATAGCATGAGTGCTTTTTTGGCGATGGGAGGTTATGCCGGTTACGTGTGGAGTGCGTTTGGCATCACCGCATTGGCATTAATTGCACTGGTTATTGGTTACCATCGTACCCATAAGAAACGGCTTGAAGCCGTCAAAAAACAAATGGCGCGAGAAAAACGCATTAAAGATGCCCAAGCACTGGAGAACACCTTATGACCCCTCGTCGTAGAAAAAGGCTTTGGATCACGCTTGCCTTATTGGTGGGTGTATCAACCACAATGGGGTTAGTGCTTTATGCACTGAACCAAAATATGGACTTGTTCTATACGCCAACCGAAATTGTTCAAGGTAAGCCGGATGGCAGTAAACCTCAGGTTGGGCAACGACTTCGCATTGGCGGCATGGTCGTAGAAGGATCGGTCAAACGCGATCAAGAGTCGCTGCAAATTCAATTTGATGTCGCTGATGTTGGCCCTGCTGTTACCGTTACGTACGAGGGTATCTTGCCGGATTTGTTCCGCGAAGGGCAGGGGATTGTCGCGCAAGGTGTGCTGGTTGATTCGCGTACGGTAAAAGCCAGTGAAGTGCTGGCGAAGCATGATGAAGAATACATGCCACCAGAGATTGCTGAAGCGATGCAAAAAAGCCATCAACCGCTCGAATACACTGACCAACAAAAGCAAGGTAGTCAATTATGATTGTTGAGCTGGGGCATTTTGCGCTGATCCTCGCCTTGGGATTAGCGCTGTTATTGAGTTTTTATCCCCTTTATGGGGCCAGCCAAGGCCATGAAGGTATGATGAAAATGGCACGGCCTTTATCGGTCGCCATGTTCGCCATGTTGCTCTTTTCATTCATCGCATTAAGTTGGGCGTTTTATACCAATGATTTCACCGTTGCCTATGTGGCAAGCAACTCCAACAGTGCATTACCCTGGTACTATCGGCTGACTGCTGTTTGGGGCGCCCATGAAGGCTCTTTGTTACTTTGGGTGTTAATTCAAGCCTTGTGGACCGTCGCGGTAGCGGTGTTTAGTCGCGGGATGCCACTGTCTTCCATTGCGCGTGTACTCGCAGTGATGGGGATGATCTCGGTCGGCTTTTTGCTGTTTATTATTTTGACCTCAAACCCTTTCGATCGCACCTTGCCTTACTTTCCTGTTGATGGGCGCGATTTGAATCCGCTTCTGCAAGATCCCGGCTTAATTGTTCATCCCCCAATCCTCTACATGGGCTATGTAGGCTTTTCGGTGGCATTTGCCTTTGCGATTGGGTCTTTAATTGCTGGCCGGTTAGATACGGCCTGGGCGCGCTGGTCGCGCCCTTGGACAACGGCGGCCTGGTTGTTCTTAACCCTGGGGATTGCGTTGGGCTCTTGGTGGGCTTACTACGAACTTGGCTGGGGCGGCTGGTGGTTCTGGGATCCGGTAGAGAACGCGTCGTTTATGCCTTGGCTTGCGGGAACGGCATTAATGCATTCCCTAGCGGTGACGGAAAAGCGCGGCACCTTTAAAGCGTGGACCGTTTTACTCGCCATCGCAGCGTTCTCATTGAGCTTACTGGGCACCTTCTTGGTGCGCTCTGGCGTGCTTGTATCTGTTCACTCGTTCGCGTCAGACCCTGCGCGCGGGCTATTCATTTTAGGCTTTTTGGTTGTCGTTATTGGCGGGTCTCTGCTGCTTTATGCCTTACGGGCATCGGAAGTGCGGGTACGAACGAAAGTGTCACTCATTTCACGTGAAAATGCGCTACTCGTCAATAACACCCTGTTGATGACTGGGTTAGTGGTTGTCTTGATTGGTACCTTACTACCCCTGGTACACAAGCAACTCGGATTAGGGTCGGTCTCGATTGGTGAGCCCTTCTTCAATTTTCTATTCGCATGGTTGATGTTGCCTTTTGCCTTCTTCCTTGGCATTGGGCCTCTGATCCGCTGGAAGCGAGACAAGCTGAGTACCATCGCTAAACCGATGTGGATAAGCGGTCTTATTTCGGTTGTATTTGGGGTGGCGACCATTGCCCTCCTCGCAGACAGCTTCAAAGCGATGGCGGCAATGGGCATCACTATGGCCGCGTGGATCACCCTTCTTCACGGCTATGAGCTTTATATTCGTGCGACCCACCGACATGCCTTTATGGTTGGGATCCGTAAGCTCGGCCGTAGTCACTGGGCGATGGTCCTCGGCCATATTGGTCTTGCCATCACCATCATTGGGGTCGCAATGGTCGAAAATTACGATATCGAACGTGATGTGAAGATGGCGCCGGGGAGCAGTGTCACGTTAGAAGGTTATACCTTTAACTTCACCGATTTGTCTCACAAAGACGGCCCTAACTACGATGGCTTTGTCGCGTCGTTCGATGTCTATCGCGGCGAGCGTTTTATTAATCACCTTGAAGCGGAGAAGCGTTTTTATCGTGTTCAGCGTTCAATGATGACCGAAGCCACCATCGATCGCGGCTTAACGCGCGATCTTTACATTGCCATGGGGGAAGAACTTCCTGATGGCTCTTGGGCGATGCGTCTTTACTACAAGCCCTTTGTGCGTTGGATTTGGTTTGGCGCCATTGTCATGGCGGTGGGTGGCGCTTTGGCGATCAGTGATAAACGCTATCGCTTCCGTCGCCAGACCAAATCGACTCACGTGAAGGAGGCGCGGGCATGAGAAAAGGGTTGCTGTTTTTACCGCTGGTGATCTTTGCCGCCTTGGCGTTCTTTTTTGTTTCGCAATTGGAAAAGAATGCCCAAGGGGACGATCCCACCAAACTGGAGTCGGTGTTGGTCGGACAGCCTGTGCCTAAGTTTCGTCTTGAAGATCTGAAAACGCCAGACAAAGCCTACGATCAGGCCATTTTTAACGGCGAGCCTTTATTGCTGAATGTTTGGGCAACCTGGTGCCCGACTTGTTACGCTGAGCACCAATTCTTGAACAAATTGGCGGCGCAAGGTGTGAAGATCATCGGCCTTAATTACAAAGATGATCGTGCGAAGGCAATAAAATGGTTAGATAACCTCGGTAATCCCTATCAGATCAGCTTGTATGATGGCGATGGGATGTTAGGGCTTGATCTGGGAGTGTACGGTGCGCCTGAAACCTTCCTCATTGATTCCAATGGCATCATCCAATATCGTCATGTCGGTGACGTGAATGCCTCCAATTGGGCGCAGACCTTAGGTCCGATGTATCAGTCACTCAAGAAGGAGGTGCAATGAAACGATTCGCCTTACTGTGCGTGCTATGGATGAGTGCGGCATTTGCATTGGCCAATGCTATTGATGTCTATGAATTTGATTCGCCAGAGCAAGAAGCACGTTTCAGAGCCCTGACCCATGAGTTGCGTTGTCCTAAGTGTCAAAATAACAGTATCGCTGACTCCAATGCAGAGCTAGCGCAAGATCTGCGTCAAAAGGTACATCAAATGCTTCAGCAAGGGCGCAGTGATGAAGAGATCTTAAGCTTTATGGTGGCACGGTACGGTAACTTCGTGAGGTACAACCCACCGCTGACGGCATCCACCTTGATCTTATGGTTGGCACCCGCACTGGTATTGGTGTCGGGTATCGGTGTGGTGATTGTGCGCAGCCGTCGCCATAAACAGACCGAAAAGACCTCGCTGAGTGAGGATGAACAGCAACGCTTGCAGGATTTGTTAGCCTCGTCAGATGATTCAGAACAGGCAGATAATAATCATAACAAGGAGCCCAAATGATGGAGTTTTGGAGTGCCACCTTGGTGCTGTTTATTCTTGGTGCAGTGATGTTTCTGTGGCCGCTATGGCAAAAAAAAGACCATGATCATCAAGCAAGCCGAGATGCTCTGAACAAAGCCTTTTATTTTGATCGCGTGAACGAAATTAAGGCGGAAAGTGCGGAAGGCTTGATTGAGAACGAGCAAGATCTCACCCAAGATTTACAGCAATCGTTACTGGACGATATTCCGGAAAAGGAAAAAGCACGACAAGCGCGCCATTTGCGTTTATCACCCATGCAGTGGATTCCTGGATTGATTGTGTTGGCGGTGGTGAGTTTTGGCTTATATGGCGTCAAAGGCAGTGCTAACCAAGTGGCTGATTGGCAAGCCACTGCGGAAAACTTACCAGCGCTGTCTAAGAAGCTTTTAAATAATGATCAGCCCATGTCACAGCAGGAGATGCAAGATCTGACCTTAGCGCTTCGTACCCGTTTACAGTATGAGCCAGATGACAGTACCGGTTGGTTGCTATTAGGCCGTATTGGCCTTGCTAATCGCGACAGAGAGACAGCCAAAGGGGCGATGGAAAAAGCCTACGCGTTATCACCCTCTCGTCCCGAAATTCAGATAGGGTTGGCGCAAGCCTTATTGTTTGCCGGATCGGAAGTCGACAGTGGCCGTGCAGAAACCTTGCTGAGATCGGTAGTGAGTGACGACCCGTTTAACTTGCAAGCCATGTCGTTACTGGCCTATCAAGCGTTTGAGCAAAGCCGATTTAATGATGCGATTGCGACGTGGAAAGCGATGAAAACCTTGATTGGTCCTGATGACCCACGTAACGAAACACTGGATCAATCGATCGCGCGCGCTCAGTTGGCTCTTAACGCCGCGCAAGGAGCGGCGGTAGAGGTGAAGGTGAGCCTTGGCGAGGATGTCACCCTCCCTGATAATGGGGTACTTATCGTGTCTGCCCATGAGTCGGCGCAAGCGGCTATGCCGTTGGCGGCAAAGCGCTTACCGCTTTCTAAGTTTCCGGTAACCGTTCGCTTGTCTGATACCGACAGCTTGAATCCCAATCGTGCGCTATCCTCTCCAGAGATGTTAGTGATAAAAGCGCGCATTGACGCGGATGGCAATGTTGCTACTAAAAACGGTGATTGGGTAGGAAGCAGTCAGCCGGTTAAAATCGGTCAAGCAGCAAGCGTGACAATCGACAAACAGCAATAATCACGACAAAATAGACTTCTTTGCGTAAAAGGCTGGGCTTGCCCAGCCTTACTATTAGGGAAATGAATTTGATGTGGAAACGTCTTTGTTTGATAGCGGTCGTGCTCGGTTTGCTATCTGGGTGTGCTTCGAGGCCCGAAGGTGCTGAGCCCCATCCTGAAGACCCGTTAGAAGGGTTTAACCGTGCGATGTGGACTGTCAACTATGACTACTTAGATCCTTACGTTGCACGGCCTGTATCTATCGCCTACGTCGATTATGTTCCCAGTCCAATGCGGACCGGTATTTCGAACTTTTTAGGCAACCTTGAAGAGCCTGCGAGCTTTTTAAACAGCTTATTGATGTTGGAAGGGGAGAAAGCTGTCACTCACTTCAACCGTTTCTGGATCAATACCTTGTTTGGGCTCGGTGGCATTATTGATATTGCCTCGGATGCGGATATTCAGAAATACGATCAGCGCGAATTTGGTGACGCGATGGGGCATTATGATGTTGGCCACGGCGCCTATTTGATGCTACCAGGGTATGGGCCAACGTCTGTGCGAGAAGGCGCAGGGGAGTTTGTCGACGGTTTGTATCCGCCACTTGCCTTGCTGACTTTGCCGCAATCGGTACTCAAGTGGATGTTTGATGGCATGGAGTCACGTGCTGCACTCGTCTCACAGGAATCGCAGTTGGATAACTCGCCAGACCCTTACGCTTTCGCGCGAGAAGCCTATTTGCAAAACCGTTTGTATCGCGCGAAAGGCGATGAGGCGCTCAAAGAACAACCTGCGCTCAACGATGAGTTCTTGGATGACTTTATCGATGACATTGACGCCGCGCCGTAAATCCGCATGAGCCGCTTGCGCAAAAAGGGATAAAAAACACCACGGCCAAAACCGTGGTGTTTGTGTTTCGTCAAATCAAAATATTAGAAACGGTAGCTTGCTTGCACACCTAGCAGCCACACGTTACCTGTGGTTTCACCTTCAAAATTGCCGCCAAACACAGATCCTGATTGATCGGACGCAATTCCATCACGAGGCTCCGTCACGGGAGCATCTTTGGCAAAAACATAAGTAAAGGCTGCATCTAAGGTCAGTTGTGACGTCACGTCATAGCCAGCACCCACACTCACCCAAGTCCGGTCGGTTTCAGGGATGGTCAGAGTACGGTTTTTATCGCTCACTGCCGAGGTATCGTAGGCAATGCCTGAACGTAGCGTTAGTTTTTGATCCCACTGGTAGGTAGTCCCCACGGCAAAGCGATAGTTGTCTTCCCAGTTCTCTACTTTCACCATCTTTGGATCGCTAGACAGCGAGGGGATATTGGCCTCGAGCTTGTCAAAGCTGCTCCAGTCGGTCCAGTTAAGGCTGGTATGCACCGCCCACTTTTCCGACAATTGATGCAGGGAAGATAATTCTGCAGTCGCTGGCAGAGTCAGATCCATGCTGCCAGAAAAATGACGGTTTGGATTGGCTGAGTCATAGCTCAATCCTTCAGCATGGCCTTCAAGTGTTAGCTCGACTTCAGAACGATAGTTAAAACCGATGCGGTTATTGTCGTTGATGTCATAAGCAACACCGAGTTGCCATCCCCATGCGCGGTCATCCCCTTCCATATATTTGAGGGTCGTCCCTTTCGGGTAAGGGCCGTATTGCGCGCTGCTTTTCGCTCCAATACTGCCTTCACCCAACACATAGCGAAGGCCGGCGCCGACGCGCAATTGCTCGGTGGCTTTCCACGCAAGGTTTGGGTTGATTTCAAACGTAGTGACGGCCGCTTCATTACCAAACTGGGTACCGGTAAAGTCATTGCCCAGATCGGTTTCCATGCCAAAGTTGGTGGCGAGAGCTAGGCCGGCGGTAAAGCGGTCATTGATCGGATGCGAAAAGTAAAAGTTAGGAATAACCGCATCATGAGCGACGTCACTGGCAGATGTCTTACCGTAAGTCGCATTATCACCTTCAATATCGACATTTGGGTTGACGTAAATGCCGCCGGCAGAAACTTGGGTGTCTGCTAGATAGCTCAACAAGGCTGGGTTACGAAACTGGGCGCTGGCGTTATCGGCCATTGCGGCTTCACCAGCAAATGCGCGGCCTAGGCCCGTTGCGGAGGTTTCGGCTAATTGAAAACCTGCACTGTACGCGGAGGTTGAAAGAGAGCCCAATGCCGCAGCGACGGCGAGATAAACGATCTTATTATTTTTCATCGGCTTACTTGTTCGCTATAAAAAGGGACGCTCAGCCTAAACTCTCTTGAGGTTAAATCAATTTTCCTATCGTATATGGTGAGTAAAACAGAATAAAAA
>NZ_MUFN01000030.1:0-33337 GCF_001996205.1 Salinivibrio sp. IB574
ACGTCCAGTAAATCCACCGAAGCTTCAATACTGCCGTTTCCGCTCGACTTGCATGTGTTAGGCCTGCCGCCAGCGTTCAATCTGAGCCATGATCAAACTCTTCAATTAAAGTTTTTTCGAAACCGAAGTTTCAGCTCAATGAATACTGATTACTGTTTATCTCCGAAGAGAAAAACGAATTGACTGTGCCGAACAACTATAAAAGTTGTCGTTTGGTCACTCAGTTCATCGAATAAATCTTTTTGTCTATTCTCAACGAGTGCCCACACAGATTGCATAGGTCAAATTGTTAAAGAGCGCCGCTCAATTTTGAGCGGGAGTGGCATTTTACGCCACCGAGGCAGTGAGTCAAGCTTTTTGTTTACTTGGCTTTGCTGCCGTTTGTCAGCGCGGTTTGCCGTGCCAACGAGGAGCGAATTATAGGGTGATAAATTTAAGTCGCAAGTCTTTTTTTCAACGAAATTAACCGTTAGAACAAATTATCACCAAAAAGGTACAAAAGTGTGATTCTGATAGGCTCGCGTGTGAATTAGCTCAATGTACTCGGGACATCTGCGATGGAATCCACCACGCAGGTTGCTAACGATTCCCCTTCCTCGGTCACAGGCTTTCCTGATCTCACGAGAATACGGGTAGCCACACCGGCAGCTTGTGCAGCCTTCATGTCATCAGCTTTATCACCGACCATCACCGAGCGTGACATATCAATATCGAGCTCCTGCTGAGCCTCAATCAACATACCCGGCTTGGGTTTGCGACAATCGCAATCAATCCGATACTCACCGACCCCTTCACTGGCATGATGTGGGCAGTAATAAATACCGTCAAAGTCCACGCCCTTGTCGGCAAAGTTCCAATCCATCCATTCCGTTAGCTGCAAAAAGTCTTGCTCAGAGTAATAACCACGGGCGATACCGGCTTGGTTGGTCACCAGCACTAATAAATACCCTTTTTCTTTTAGGCCGCGGCATGCGTCGAACACACCGTCGATATACTCAAAATTATCGATATCCGCCACATAGCCGTGGTCGACATTGACCACACCATCGCGATCAATAAAAACAGCGGGAAAACTCACTCACAATTCCTCATTCAGTGTCAGGCGATAATTATGACATGCTGCGTGGTTGCTTGCATCTTTGCATACTCAATGAAACTCGCGTGTTAAGATTAGCGTGCGTCTATTAACCGAACTTCACCCTATGCAAGATACTTTCTCTATCTCTCCTGTTGGCACTTTGATTTCTCCGTTTAAAGAAAAGTTTGCTGTGCCGCGACAACCGGGCCTAGCGCCTAGTGCCTTGGCATATATTGAATTGCGCGGTGACGCGAATCAGCTTGATGCAGTAAGAGGCATTGAGCAGTTCTCCCACCTTTGGTTACTATTCTTGTTCGATCGTAATTTAGATAAAGGTTGGTCCCCGACAGTTCGTCCCCCGCGTTTGGGTGGAAACGAGCGAGTCGGCGTCTTTGCCAGTCGTGCCACTTTTCGTCCCAATGGTATCGGCATGTCGGCGGTAGAGCTGGTTCGCGTTGAGTCTACCCCGGGCCAAGTCCGGTTAGTCGTACGGGGGTGCGACCTTGTCAATCGAACGCCAATTATCGATATCAAACCTTACATCCCCTACTCTGATTGTCTTGATAGTGCTCAGGGCGGGTTTGCTCAGCAAAAGCCTGACTTGATGCCGGTGCATTTTTCCAACTCCGCCCTCGCGACACTCTCTCAACACCCTGAGGGCACATACCAACGCCAAGTGATTGAAGAGGTGCTCGCACAAGACCCTCGCCCTGCCTATAAAAAGGGCAAGCCAGATGCTAAGCACTATGCCGTCCACCTGTTCGATTTCAATGTGCGTTTCATGGTGTCTGACGACCAGATTCACGTTGAGACCATAGAAGCTTTTGTCGAAACTCCCCCGCGCTGTTAATATGCCCTACTTATTATTGATCGCTAATATCAACGGATAACTTTAAATGCGTACCAGTCAATATCTGCTTTCTACTTTGAAAGAAACCCCTAGCGACGCAGAAATTGTCAGCCACCAGCTGATGCTGCGCGCAGGTATGATTCGTAAACTTGCTTCAGGTCTATACACTTGGCTGCCGACCGGTGTACGAGTGCTACAAAAAGTTGAGCGCATTGTACGAGAAGAAATGAACAAGTCAGGCGCTGTCGAGACGCTTATGCCAGTGGTACAGCCTGCAGATCTATGGCAAGAAACAGGACGCTGGGAAAAGTTTGGTCCGGAACTGCTTCGCATCGCGGATCGTCACGAACGTCCCTTTGTACTTGGACCCACGCATGAAGAAGTGATTACTAACTTGGTGCGCAACGAGATTAACTCGTATAAGCAACTGCCGATCAATCTGTATCAGATTCAAACCAAATTCCGTGATGAAGTGCGTCCGCGTTTTGGCGTGATGCGTTCACGTGAATTTATCATGAAAGATGCATATAGCTTTGATATCGATAAAGCGGGTATGGAGCAAAGTTACGAGAAAATGCGTGCCGCCTACTGCGCCATTTTTGATCGTATGGGCCTTGATTACCGCGCGGTATTGGCAGACACAGGAGCGATTGTAGACGCCGACCTGATCGCGCTGATTATCCGCGGCGACCATGAACTCAACGAAGTGAAGGCAGAAAATCTTCCTGAAGTTGCAGCGCCATTAACCTTTGCGACAGAAGAAGAAATTCGCGCCTTAGTCGGTGCCGGTCCCGGTTCACTAGGTCCGGTCAATCTTCCTGCGCCGTTTATTGTCGATCGCAGCGTCGCGGTAATGAATGATTTCGGCGCCGGTGCCAACATTGACGACAAACACTACTTTGGCATCAACTGGGGCCGTGACGTTGAACTTGGCCAAGTTGCCGATTTGCGTAATGTGGTTGAAGGCGATCCTAGCCCATGTGGCAAAGGCACCTTGATGTTTAAGCGCGGTATTGAAGTTGGCCATATTTTCCAGTTGGGTAACAATTACTCGGAGAAAATGGGCGCAGGCGTCCTCGGCCAAGATGGCAAAAATACAACCCTAGAAATGGGCTGTTATGGTATTGGTGTGACACGTGTGGTTGCCGCTGCGATTGAGCAAAACCATGATGAAAATGGCATCATTTGGCCAGACGCGATTGCACCGTTTACCGTTGCGATTGTGCCGATGAATATGCACAAGTCTGAGCGTGTCCGTGAAGCGGCTGAAAAGCTTTACGCTGATCTTACTGCTGCCGGTATCGAGGTACTCTTCGATGATCGTAAAGAACGTCCTGGGGTAATGTTCTCAGACATTGAGCTAGTGGGTGTGCCGCATACCATCGTAATCGGTGAGCGCAGCATGGATAATGGCGTATTTGAATATAAGCATCGCCGCGACGGTGAGAAAGTGCCGTTCGCTATCGACGACGCCTTGTCGTTTATCCAAGCAAAACTGGCTTAAGCCTTATCGTCTAAAGAGTAAATGCCCCGCGTTGCGGGGCATTTTTTTAACCGATCGCTTGCTGGTACGCTTTTTCAGCAAATGACCAATTCACCACCTTCCACCACGCGTTCACGTAGTCAGGACGTTTGTTCTGGTAGTTAAGATAATAAGCGTGTTCCCAGACATCACACCCTAAAATCGGTTCACCTTTGACCTCTGCAATATCCATCAATGGGTTGTCTTGATTAGCCGTTGAGGTGATCGCAAGCTGGCCATCCTCTTTCACCACCAGCCACGCAAAACCTGAACCAAACTGACCAATTGCCGCTTGGCTAAACGCCTCTTTAAATGCATCAAGCGAGCCGAAGGTCTCGACAATCGCATCGTAGAGTGCACCTTCTGGCGCAGGCTTAGGATTCGGCGTCATCGATTGCCAGTAAATCAGGTGGTTATAGTATCCTCCCCCATGATTACGAATTGCTGCTGGCAGCGACGAGATATCTCGAAACAAATCCTCAACCGGCTCACCATCGCGGTCTGTCTCTTTTATCGCAGCCACGAATTTATCGAAATAGGTTTTGTGGTGACGCTGGTGATGAATGCGCATGGTTGCCTCATCGATATGCGGTTCGAGAGCATCATAGGCATAGGGTAAATCGGGAAACGAATAAGTCATCTTGTCACTCCATCGATTAATTGACCTCCTCACCATAGATCGAATTGATAATGATTTTCAACCTCATTATCTATAATGAAAAAGAAACGGACGTTGTGATGACTAACGCGCGACAGGGCGCGTGAAGTAACTATAATCAAGCTGTTAGCCTTTTAACGTCGTCGGTTATATGTCTACACACAAGCCTAAAATCGCTCTCGTTCTGACTGGTGGTGGTGCGCGTGCGGCCTATCAAGTCGGTGTACTGGCTGCCATTGCTGAATGGTACCCTCGCGTTCACGACAGTCCATTTACGATATATTCCGGCACATCTGCCGGTGCAATCAATGCGGTGTCTCTGGCTAGCTATGCGTCATCTTTTCGACTTGGCGTCAAAAAGTTGTCATGGCTGTGGCATCGGCTCGATACATCGCGTATTTTTGCCAGTCAGCCTCTTGGTCTGTTAAGTCACCTCGCTAGCCAAACAGGACAGCGCTTTCAGTCACGCTATCAACCCACTTCACCTTTTGGCCTGTTAAATAATCGCCCATTGCGTGAATTGCTAAATCAAACCATTAATTTTAATAAGTTAAACTATCAGTTACTGTCCGGTCACCTTCATGGCCTATCGGTGACCGCTTCCAACTATCAAACCGGCCAATCGGTCAGTTTTTTTCAAGGTGATGCCAGTATTTCGCCATGGGAGCGGGCACGAGCTGTCGGCCGACGCAGTCAACTCTCGACAGAGCATTTACTGGCCTCTTCAGCCATTCCTTTCGTGTTCCCTGCCTCACGCATTGGCCATGAGTTTTATGGGGATGGTGCGATTCACCAAATCGCCCCTTTGCGACCGGCGATTAAAATGGGGGCGGAGCGGATCCTCATTTTGGATTTAACCACAGGTATTCGCACTGCTGGCAATATCGACCCGTCAGCGCCAGGGCTCGCGATGCTGGGTGGTCACCTGATGAACGCAATATTTGCTGATACCTTGTCGGCCGACTTAGAAAACTTGCAGCGCATGAACCAAATTCACCTTGCCCTGAACGACGCGCAACGCCACCAGCTAGGATTAAGAAAAGTGAATGTCCTACACCTGCGTCCATCGGTCCCTTTCGAGCCCGTAGCCAAGCGTTTTTATCGCCATATGCCCTTTGCCGCTCGTGCCCTGTTAAGGCTTTTAGGCATCAATGCCTCACAAGATGCTACCTTTGCCAGTTATTTATTGTTCGAGCCGGCATATCTTCGCCAGTTAATTGACATCGGCTACCAAGACGCACAGAATCACAGATCCCAAATCCTCTCCTTGTTGATAGAATAGTCATCCAAAAAGAACGAGATAGATCGCAGCCAAACGACGTCTCTTCGCCTTGATAATAGGCTGGCATGGATTCTGCTTATTCAGCATGACCCACAAATCAGATAGCTGTTGATTATTAATGACTGCCTCGCATTTAAAGCAATTCACACACTCTGGCATCGCCCCGCGTAAAGTTCCGCTGGGTGCTGATCAGCGTTTGTTGTTGCTACAAAAACTGCAAGGACACCTCGATATCAAGGTATTGTTTGAGGTGTATGCACGAGAGGTAGAAAAGCAGATTGATATTGGTCGTATCATTTGGGAGCACGACGAAATCTCAAACATTATCCGTCGGGGTGAGCAACATACTTTCCGCCAAACCTTCGCGATTAAATTTAATAAGCAACCATTAGGGGTGCTGCAGTACTCCACTCCGTATAAACTTGATCCGGATGAAATTAGCCTATTACACACCTACCATAAGTTGCTTGCCGGTCCGCTGACCAATGCGGTTGAATATACCCGTGTAAAGAACATGGCACTGCTGGATGGATTAACCGGACTGCACAACCGAACCAGCTTTGAGCAGGATTTGCAGCACGCGGTTGCAGTTTGTGAGCGGCAAAATATTGGCTTGGTCATGATGATGTTCGATATGGATAACTTTAAACAAGTCAATGATAACTATGGCCACCTAGACGGTGATAAAGTGCTTCGTCGTTTTTCGCTGCTGGTCAAAGAGGCCGTGCGTGGTAGCGACCGCTGTTATCGCTTAGGCGGTGACGAATTCGCGGTCTTGCTACAGCCCGCCGGTGATGATTCAGTCGCCAATGTCACCCATAGAGTCAAACATCTGGTCACCAATGACCGATTACTCAGCGCGCACGATATCAGCGCCTCGGTTGGCTATGCCCAATATCGTAAAGGCGATAACAGCGTTTCGCTTTATGAGCGTGCCGATCAGAGCATGTATCGCCAAAAACGCGCTCGCTAACCCTTTTCTCAACGCCTCTCCTTTCGCTATAGTGCGTGCAGTACTATTGAGGAGATCCATTATGAAAGTTGCAGATTGCTGTGAACTCATCCGCCAGCGCTATGCCGAGATTGGCAGTGGCGAACAAGGCTACATTCCTGCAGCTATCAGCTGCGCGCTGAAAGCATTAAATGATGTCGCGAGTGACGAGAGTGTTTCGCCAGCTCGTCGTGAACAAGCCGCATTTGCTGCTGCCAATTTATTGATTAGCGATCACGAGGATTAAGATGGATTTGAAAAACTATGCCTCGATGGATCCTGTCATGCTCATGAGCATTATTAACATGAAGCTACGCGATGAGTTTGCCAGTTTAGAGGACTTAGTACGTTACTATGATATCGACCGCGAGACCTTGTGTGCGCGCTTAGCGGATGCTGGCTTTACGTATTTAGAAGACGCCAAACAGTTCCGTTAACTCATCTCGCCTTGCCTGTTAAGCAGCGATAAAAAAGCGGACCGATGTCCGCTTTTTTAGTGTCATCATTTGGCTTTTAGCCAAGTGAGACCCACAACACTGTGGCTACCAACACTGGGCAAACAAACTTCACATACACAGGCCAGATTTTCCAGAACAGACTCTGCTCAATATCATCATAACCTTCGCGCAATGCCGCTAGCTTGCGATCACGCGACCAAATCCAACCACCAAATAGACAGAAAAGTAGCGCCGCAAAGGGTTGGAAATATTGGGTCGCCACCTTCGCAACTAAACCAAATAGCGCACCGAAGTTAAACACAATCACCGCACTGCAGAGCGCAATCACTCCCCCTAACACCCAGCTGGTGATTTTCCGGCTTGAGCCCAAGCGCTCACTGGCCAGCGCTACAGGACACTCCAGCATAGAAATCGAGGATGTCAGGGCCGCGATGGTCATCAGCAAAAAGAAGACGAGAGACACATACGGGCCTGCCGCGCCTAAACTTTCAAATAATAAAGGCAACACAGTAAACACCAAGGTATCGGCACTGAGCAAACTGCCGTCTTGCGCGTAAATCTCAACACCTTGATGCATGGCAACAAACATCGCTGGCAACACTACTAGCCCGGCAATCACCGCCACTGCGGTATCGACCAAAGTGACACTCAGCGCCATTTTCGGCAGGTTTTCTTTGTGGCTAAGGTACGAGCCATAAATCAGCATGGAGCACCCGCCAATCGTCAGAGAGAAGAAGCCCTGTCCCATGGCTGCTAATAGCAAATCTTTGTCCATCACTTTGCTAAAGTCGGGGATCAGGTAGTGCTTTAAGCCTTCTGTCGCACCGGGTAGCGTCATGATATAGACAAACATCGCAGCAAAGAGGACAAACAGCGCGGGCATGAGACGGGTTGACCAACGCTCAATCCCCTGCTTAACCCCCGCCTGTACGATCACAATGGTGAGCACATAAAACACCACCGCCCCAAAGAGATTACGTGATGCTGAGAAGCCTTTTAACCAAGCGGATGCGTCTGAAAACTGGAAAATGTCTGCCACTGCAGCCAATAAAAAAGAGACTAACCATCCGCCTACAATGCTGTAAAACGCCAAAACCATACAAGGTACAGCCAAGCCAATCAGCCCCACGCCACTGCCAAAACGCTTCAGAAGAGGGTTATCACTCAGCGCACGCATGCTGTCCAACGGGTTAGCGCGGCCATGACGACCAATCGCCATCTCCACCACCAACATGGGAAAGGCAACGAGTAAGATCATCAGTAAGTAGACTAATAAAAAAGCGCCGCCCCCGTTGCTCGCCGCCTGCGTTGGGAACCCCCAAATATTGCCTAGTCCCACAGCCGCGCCGGCTGCAGCAAGGACAAAGCCTATTCGGGTGCCAAATAATTCACGACTCGATGCCATTACTTCTTTACCTCAATGTATCATTAGACTAGTACATTAAGTAATTCGGACAAATTTAGCAAGTGTCGTTTATCTGACTGGTGGTTTTATGAGCAGGCAGATAATTGGCGGGTAAGGGATAAGTTAAGCAGTGTTTTCCCGCTCCCAGACTAAACGCCATACCTTTCCGGCCGCTGCTTGACTCACAAAGCAATCCGCCACGGCGATTACACCACGCTCGTCGCAAAGGATTGGCAAACGACGCCGCTGCCAACTTGGAATACCGTATTCTTGATAAAGCTTCTTGAGTTTACGACGGCCTTGCCGCCCGGCAGGATGGGCGCTTAACCCGCTGGGATTAAACTGCACCGATAGCCAAGACTGTGGCAAAGGACCTAATGCCAATCCTTGCGCGCGCTCTGTATAAGGAAGAAGCGCCAAACGCCCTAATCCATCCGGCAAATGTAGTGGCGATTGTGGCGTCAGTTTACCTTGCCATGCAGTGACATCCGCGGACTCAGCAATAAGATACAAACGCTGCTGATAACGACGAATGGTCTTTCCATCAACCGACAGTTGCGGGTTAGCATCCGCTCTTGCCTGCACCACATCCTGGATCAGCGTATTAAGCTGGGCCTGAGTTAAAATCAGATCATGGTACTTCAACCAGTGTCGTAACATCGCCCRGCACAGAGCAAGATCCGCAAGAGGAAGATGCGCCAAAGACAAACTGTTGTCCGTGTCGATGGCGTTTTCGACCAAAGGGGCGATAAATGTTGCTAAGAGCGCCGCTTGCTCTTGGCATAATTGCTGCGTACGTTGCACGGCAGTACGAAATCCCGGCCAACGCGCGTCAGCCTCTGGGAGCCACTGTTGACGGATAAAATTACGATCAAAGTGTGTATCTTGGTTGCTCGGGTCTTCCACCCATGCCAACCCTTTTTGACGCGCGTAGTGATGCAATTGCGCCCGCGACGCTGCCAACAAAGGACGGACTAAGAGCCCTTTGCCGAGTTTTCTCACAGTGGGCATTCCCGCCAATCCTTCCAGACCACTTCCTCGCTTCAATGCCAAAAAGAAGGTCTCGATTTGATCATCGCTGTGTTGCGCGGTAAGAACGAGTCCATGGGGTTGGAGTAACCCTTGAAAGGCTTGATAGCGTGCCTCTCTAGCTGCATGCTCTGTGCTTAACTCTGGGTCGAGAGTGACATGTTTTAGGATGAAGGAAAAACCCGCTTGCTCCGCCCAAACCTGACATTGTGCCGCCCACTTATCGGCATCGGCCTGCAAACCATGATGAACATGACACACGGAATAGTCGTGCTGCGGATACTGGTCGCGATAACTGGCCAATAGATCCAGCAGTACCCGAGAGTCTAATCCCCCACTCAGGGCTAAAAGAATTTGTCGTGGCTGAGCCGTTAGCGGCGCCAGCGTGTCTGTCAGGTATTGGGTGAGCATAAGCATCTGTTATTGTGAGTCTGCGCCTATTGTTGCTGGCGCGTAGCAAAAAGAAAAGGGCCATTAGGCCCTTTCATTGTGCTCGATTGCCGAGTGGCAATTAGCAGTAACCATAACTGAGCAAACGCTGATATCGGCGGTCGCGTAGGCTTTCAGTATCCAATGCTTCCAAATCCGCGAGCTGGCTAATCAAGGTTTGTTTAATGCTTTGTGCCGTCGCTTTCATATCACGATGAGCACCACCTAGAGGCTCTTCAATCACAGCATCAATCAAGCCCAGCTCTTTCAAGCGTGGGGCAGTCATACCCATTGCATCTGCCGCTTGTGGTGCTTTGGCCGAATCGCGCCACAAAATAGAGGCGCAGCCTTCGGGCGAAATCACTGAGTATGTCGAATACTGGAGCATATTGACGTAGTCACCAACACCGATCGCCAAGGCTCCACCTGAGCCGCCTTCACCAACCACATTACAGATCACCGGCACAGTCAGGCCCGCCATTTCCTTCAAGTTACGTGCAATGGCTTCTGACTGACCACGCTCTTCTGCCCCCACGCCTGGGTAAGCACCGGCAGTATCAATAAAAGTGATCACTGGCATGTTGAATCGCTCTGCCATTTTCATCAAGCGTAATGCTTTGCGATATCCTTCAGGCTTTGGCATACCAAAATTACGCTTTACCTTCTCGTTGGTATCACGGCCTTTTTGGTGACCGATGACCATCACTGGACGCCCTTCTAAGCGCGCAATACCGCCTACTAGGGCTTTGTCATCCGCATAGGCGCGATCGCCCGCCAGCTCGTCAAATTCGTGAAAGATAAGATCGACATAATCATAGGTGTAAGGACGTTGAGGGTGGCGCGCCAGTTGTGCCACTTGCCATGCCCCTAAATCACCAAAGATCTTGCGCGTAAGCTCAAGACTCTTGGTTTCCAGTTGTTCAATTTCCTTATCAAGATTAACCGCATCTTCTCCGCCACGCTTGGAGACAGCGCGAAGGGCTTCAATTTTAGCTTCTAGCTCTGCGATCGGTTGTTCGAATTCTAAAAAGTTAAGACTCATACCAAGAGAATCCTATTGGTCACCGCCGGTGTACGCGATGCGTCACCAGCTAAGCTTAGTTAAACTCTAATTCGACCTGCTCGTCGCCAAGCAAGCCTTTTAAATTATCGATCAGTTCATCCGCGGGGGTAATTCGCCACTCCGCCCCTAAACGTAACCGCGCCCGTGCATCACGGCGCTGGTAATAAAGATTCACTGGCACAGTCCCTGAACGGTACGGTGCCAACGTATCATGAAACCGTTCAAAAAACGGGGCATCAATTTGCTCTTCCATGATAGAGATGCCCAAACAGCGCGCATATTTTTCTCGCGCTTGACTGATGTCCATGATTTCACGGGCCGTCATTTTAAGCCCACCATTGAAGTCATCAAAGCTGACCTGTCCTGAGACCACCAGAATTCTGTCTTTCTCCACCAGATCGAGATATTTGTCGAGTACGTCAGAAAAAAGCATCACTTCCATGCGGCCCGAGCGATCATCAAGGGTTAAGATCCCAAGACGAGAACCGCGCTTAGTGGTCATGACACGCGCCGCAATTACAAGACCGGCGACCGTAGACACCACATCACGCTTAGTGGCATGCGCGTCTTCCAATCGCCATGTCACATAGTGTTTTAGCTCTTTACGATAGCTATTGATGGGATGGCCGGTCAAATACAGCCCTAGGGTTTCTCGCTCCCCTTCCAGCCACACTTTATCTGGCCAAGGTGCCACATTCGCATAGGCGTGCTCGACCTCTTCCGGGGCATCCGTGAGGACACCAAACATATCGGTTTGTCCGTAAGACTCGGCTTGATGATGCTGACTGGCCGCGCGAATAGCGTCATCGAGTGATGCCATCATTGCCGCACGATGAGGGCCAAGCCTATCCATGGCGCCTGCGCGAATCAAGCGTTCAATCACACGCTTATTGACTTTTTTGGTATCAATGCGCGCACAGAAATCAAATAAGTCACGGAAGTAGCCATCTTGCTCTCGCGCCGCAACAATATTGTCGATCGGCCCTTCACCCACCCCTTTAATCGCGCCAATACCGTAGACAATCTCCCCTTTGTCATTGACGGTAAAGCGGTGCAAACCCGCGTTCACATCTGGGGGGAGCACCGTCAGTTTCATGCGACGGCACTCTTCCACCAGTCCGACAACTTTATCGGTGTTATCCATATCCGCGGTCATAACGGCGGCCATGAATTCAGCCGGATAATGCGCCTTTAACCACAGTGTTTGATAAGAGACCAAGGCATAAGCGGCGGAGTGTGATTTGTTGAAACCATAACCGGCAAACTTTTCCACCAAGTCAAAGATACGCATGGCAAGTTCGCCATCAATGCCGTTTGCGATCGCGCCTTTTTCAAAGATGTCGCGCTGCTTGGCCATTTCTTCGGGTTTTTTCTTACCCATCGCACGACGTAGCAAATCGGCGCCGCCGAGCGTATACCCGGCTAAGATCTGGGCAATTTGCATCACCTGCTCTTGATACAAGATGATGCCGTAGGTCGGCTCAAGGGTCTCTTTCAGTGACTCATGTTGCCACTTTTCATCGGGATAAGAGACTTGTTCTCGTCCGTGTTTACGGTCGATAAAGTTATCCACCATCCCTGATTGCAATGGGCCTGGGCGGAACAGAGCCACCAGTGCGATCATGTCTTCAAAACAGTCCGGTTGGAGACGCTTGATCAGCTCTTTCATGCCCCGCGATTCCAGCTGGAACACAGCTGTCGTCTCTGCCTTACGCAGCATCTCGAATGATGCTTGGTCGGCCATCGGAATCGCCGCGATATCGATAGGATCTTTGCCTTGCGCTTGTAAGCGAGGGTTAATCATTCCCAGCGCCCAGTCGATAATGGTCAGCGTCCGCAGCCCCAAGAAGTCAAACTTCACAAGACCGGCCGTTTCAACATCGTTTTTATCAAACTGGGTGACAGGGTGGTGCCCTTCACTGTCACAATATAGCGGTGCAAAGTCCGTAATCGTCGTCGGTGAAATCACCACCCCGCCCGCGTGCTTACCCGCGTTACGTGTCACCCCTTCGAGCATGCGGGCCATGTCGATCAACGCTTTGACTTCTTCGTCTGCGTTGTAAACCTCAACCAACTGCGGTTCAGCTTCAAACGCCTTTGCCAACGTCATGCCCGGGTCGGGCGGCACCAATTTAGAAATACGGTCAACAAACCCATAGGGGTGACCCAATACACGACCCACGTCTCGGATCACCGCTTTAGCCGCCATGGTACCGAAAGTAATGATCTGGGATACCGCATCCCGGCCGTACATTTCGGCCACGTGGTCGATCACCAAATCACGCTTATCCATGCAAAAGTCGACATCGAAGTCGGGCATAGAAACCCGCTCTGGGTTCAAGAAGCGCTCAAAAAGCAGATCGAACTCTAGGGGATCCAAATCAGTGATTTTAAGGGCGTACGCAACCAAGGAGCCGGCTCCTGAACCCCGTCCGGGTCCCACCGGAATATCGTTATCTTTTGACCATTGGATAAACTCCATCACGATCAAAAAGTAACCAGGGAAGCCCATTTGGTTAATCACACCGAGTTCACGGTCAAGGCGCTCGTCGTATTCAGGTCGCTTGAGGGCGCGCTCTTTCTCATCAGGGAAGAGAAACGCCAGTCGCTCTTCTAGGCCTTCTTTGGAGCGTTTGACCAAGTACTGATCAATCTCCATCCCTTCGGTTGGGAAGTTCGGCAGGAAGTATTCATTAAGTCTGACCGGCACATTACAGCGCTTGGCAATTTCCACGCTATTTGCCAATGCTTCTGGGATATCCGCAAAGAGCTCGCACATCTCTTGCTCGGTGCGCAGATATTGCTCGGCACTGTAGTTTTTCGGGCGACGTGGGTCGTCTAACGTATAACCATCGTGGATGGCCACACGGATCTCGTGGGCGTCAAACTCGTCGGGCGAGATAAAGCACACTTCGTTCGTCGCCACCACAGGCAGGTCGTGCTCGGTGGCAAAGTCGACCGCAAAGTGTAGGTACACTTCTTCATCCTGACGTCCAGTGCGAACGAGCTCCATGTAATAAGCATTGGGAAAATGGGCTTGATAAAAACGGGCGCACTCTTCAGCAAGCGCCTTATTGCCTTTCAGTAAGGCTTTGCCCAAGTCTCCTCGGCAACCGCCAGATAATACAATCAACCCGTCAGCGTGTTCTACCAGCCACTCTTGGTCGATCACTGGCGTATGTTGAACATGGCCGCGCAAGTAAGCTTTGGAAATCAGTAAAGTGAGGTTTTTATACCCCGCTTTATCCGCGGCAAGAAGGGTCAGCTGGCATAATTCATCGCCAAACGCCTCCGACTGCACCTTAAAATCGGCACCAATGATAGGTTTCACACCCACATTATTCGCGGTGTTATAGAACTTTACCAACCCACAAAGGTTGCTAAAGTCTGTCAAGGCCATCGCAGGCATGCCCATTTCGGCCACTTTCTTAACCAGTGGCGGGACTTTGGACAACCCATCGACCATGGAGAAATCACTGTGAATACGTAAATGGACGAAACGTGGCTCAGACATAAAACTCGTTACTATCTAGGGATTGGAAATGATAAAGCGCCGTCACTTACGCTAAACCAAGGGCGCGTTTAACCGGTTTAAAGCTTTTTCTGTGCATTGGTAAAGCGCCATGCTCACTCAATGCGGCCATATGCGCCTTGGTAGGATAGCCTTTATGCTGGGCAAATCCATAGGCCGGATAAGCGATGTCCAACTCAGCCATTTCTCTATCACGGTCTACTTTCGCCAAGATCGACGCCGCACTGATCTCGGCGACGCGTAAGTCGCCTTTCACCACCGCTTGCGCCGGCATCGGGAGCGAGGGAACACGATTACCATCAATCAATGCGTAATCGGGAGTAACGGCAAGGCCTGCAATAGCGCGTTGCATCGCGACCATAGTGGCCTGAAGAATATTTAAGCGATCAATTTCTTCGGGCTCTGCGCGCCCTACCGACCACGCCAAGGCTTTGGCTTTGATTTCATCGTACAACGCGAGACGTTTTTTCTCACTCAGCTTTTTTGAATCGGTGAGCCCTTCAATCGGTTGATTCGGATCGAGGATAACAGCCGCTGTGACAACCGCGCCCACCAAAGGACCTCGCCCAACTTCATCCACGCCAGCAATCAAGCGTGCGTCAGGGTATACAAATACCTCATCTGTCATGATTTTTTACTAACTCTAATACTGCGGAGGCTGCAGAGGCGTCCGCATCTTTACGAATGGTTTGATGCAGCTGTGTAAAAGTCTCAAGCAAGGCTTGGTTATCGCCATCCAACATGCGTGAAACAGCTGCTGCCAGCGCCTCAGGCTCGCACTCTTCTTGCAATAACTCGGGCACCAAAGGGGCATCGGCGAGGATATTGGGCAAAGACACATAGCGCGTTTTGAGCAAACGCCGTGCTAGCCACGCAGTCAAAGGCTTCACTTTATAGCCTACAACCATGGGACGCTTCAGTAACATACACTCAAGGGCAACGGTACCAGAGGCCAGCAACACCGCATCAGAAGCACTGATCACTTGCCTTGCCGTATCATTCACCAAGGTAAATGACAATTCCGGCGCATGGGTTTGCCACGCCTGCTCGAATTGTGCGCGGCGTGCGTCATTCACCAAGGCAACCACAAAGCCGAGATCTGGATACTGCTGTGACAGACGCTGGCAGGTTTGCAAAAATGGCGGCGCCAACATTGCCATCTCACTCCCACGACTTCCCGGCAAGACGGCTAACCAACGTTTGTTGGTATCCAGCCCCAACGCTTGTTGTGCCTCGCGCTGATCGACTTGCATGGGAATGCTATCAGCCATGGTGTGGCCGACAAACGCGCAAGGGACGTTGAACTTATCGTAAAACGCTTTTTCGAAGGGCAAAAACGCCAAGACAAGATCGGTCGCGGCCGCAATTTTAAAAATACGCTTTTGACGCCATGCCCAGACCGAGGGACTGACATAGTGAACCGTTTTAATGCCGGCCTGTTTTAACGATGCTTCGAGACGTAAGTTGAAATCAGGCGCATCAATACCGATAAACACATCGGGGGGATGGGTAGTGAAGTGTTTGACGAGGCTCGCTTTAACCTTCAGCAAACGGGGCAAACGGCCGAGCACTTCAACCAGCCCCATTACAGCAAGCTCTTCCATATCAAATAGGCTCTGGCAGCCTTGCGCAATCATGCGCGGCCCACCAATACCGACAAATTCTACATTGCCGTATTGGGCCTTAATTGCCTTGATAAGGCCTTCACCTAAAACATCGCCGGAGATTTCTCCGGCGACAATTCCCACTCGTAATGGACGTTCGCTGGGCAACATTAACGAATGATGCCTCGTGTTGAACGTTCAAAGAAATCAACAAACAGGGCCAAGGCAGGATCGTCCTCGACCTGGCTAGCCAACGTCTGTTTGACCTCTTCAAGGGTTTTACCGGAACGATACATGTTCTTGTAAACCGCACGAATCGCACGAATCGATGCTTTCTCGAATCCGCGACGCTTCAATCCTTCCACGTTAATGCCGAAAGGCGCGCAGTGGTTCCCCTGAGCCATCACATAGGGGGGGACATCTTGGACCACAATAGAACCGCCCCCCAACATCGCATGGCTACCCACCACACAGAATTGGTGAATCGCAGACATGCCGCCCACAATGACGTAATCGTCGATGTGTACATGACCGGCTAGGGTCGCATTGTTGGCAAAAATACAGTGATTTCCGATCACACAATCGTGTGCCACGTGGGCGTTGATCATGAATAGGTTATCATTGCCAACTTTAGTCTCACCTTTGTCTTGTACCGTACCACGGTGCATGGTGACACTTTCACGAATGGTGTTGCGATCGCCAATTTCTAGCGTCGTGGGCTCACCCGCATATTTCAGGTCTTGGCACGCTTCACCGATCGATGCGAATTGATAGATGCGGTTATCTTGGCCGATACGCGTAGGACCTTTAATCACGACATGCGTCATGACTTCGGTACCCGCACCAATCTCGACACCTTCTCCGATAAAAGAAAATGCGCCAATCTTAACGTTTTCTCCCAATGTCACCCCGTCTTCTACAACGGCGGTCGGGTGGATATAGGCAGTTTCGTGGATCACAATTAGATCTCTCTTCTTGCGCACTTCAGTTCCGCCGAGCAGACAACGTCTCCGTCTACTTTCGCTACTCCGGTAAAGGCAGCAATTCCTCGGCGCTCTTTAATAAACTCCACCTCGAGGACCAGTTGGTCTCCCGGTGTGACAGGACGGCGGAATTTCGCGTTATCAACGCTTGCAAAATAGTATAGCTCGTTGTCTTTTGGCTTCCCGAATGTCTTAAATGCCAGCAAGCCAGTGGCTTGCGCCATTGATTCAAGGATCAATACGCCAGGAAACACAGGCAACTGAGGAAAGTGGCCGGTAAATTGAGGCTCATTCACGGTAATGTTTTTTATCGCGTGAAGGTATTGGCCTTCTTCATAATCGGTAACGCGATCGATCAACAAAAACGGATAGCGATGTGGTAGCAGCTCTTTGATTTCGTTGATGTGTAACACTTTTTTTTCGCGAGTCAAGGTAGTATTCCCGTTCAAATCCAATACTGACTTCTTTAACGCAAAACGGCCCGCGTTTTTGAGGCGGGCCTGCAATCTGTTGCGTTAAGCTTGGTTATCGAGCTGTTTTTCGAGCTCTTTTAGCCGCTTGTGCATCTCGTCAATCTTGAGCACACGCGCAGCTGTTTTCCGCCACTCGCGGTTGGGCTGTAACGGAATGCCGGACGAGTACATGCCCGGCTCAGTAATCGGTCGCATTACCATCGCCATACCTGTGATGGTAACGTTGTCTGTGATTTCCATATGGCCATTAAACACACTGGCGCCGCCGATGATGCAGTGCTTACCTACTTTTAGGCTGCCTGCCATCACAGTTGCGCCAGCCACTGCCGTGTTTTCGCCGATCGATACATTATGCGCAATCTGACACTGGTTGTCGATAATCACGCCATCAGCAATGCAGGTATCGTCCAATGCACCACGGTCAATGGTCGTACACGCACCAATTTCGACCCGATCACCAATCACAACACGACCTAGCTGCGGGATCTTAATCCACTTACCTTTTTCATTCGCGTAGCCAAAGCCATCCGCACCGATTACGGCTCCCGCCTGCACCAAGCAGTCCTCACCCACAACCACATCATGGTAAATGGTAACATTGGCCCAAAGTTTGGTTCGCGCCCCCAGTTTGGCGCCTTTACCGACAAAACAGCCCGCACCAATCTGCACGCCATCACCAATTAAGGTTCCGGACTCGACCACCGCGTTAGGACCAATCGCCACGCCTTCACCCAGAATGGCATCTTCGGCAACGACCGCCGTTGGCGCAATGTCAGTGGCACAGGCAGGTGTGGTATCTAAAATTTGGGCCACTTTGGCATAAGCCACATAAGGGTCAGCAACCACCAAGGCATTGCCTCGGCAGTATGACACGTCCGCTTCTTTTAGCATCACCGCACTGGCGCGACACTGCGCCAAGTGTTTGCGGTATTTCGGGCTCGATAAGAAGGTGATTTGCCCTTCTCTCGCTGAATTCATCCCTGCTAGCGAGGTTATTGTTACAGCACCGTCTCCGTGGAGCTGAGCGTCCAGTTTTTCCGCTAATTCAGCGAGAGTAATCGAAACCATGGGCTCCTCGATTGTTTGTTATTTTACTGCATTAATGACTTTTTCAGAGAGATCGTCGCCTGGGTTAGCGTACAAGATGGCATTGGCATCCAATACAATGTCGTAACCTTCTTGCTCAGCCACTTGATCGATGGCGGTTTTTAGCTTTTTGACCAGTTTAGACTCTTCTTGGCCACCACGCTTGCGTTGATCTTCCTGTAACGCTTTTACTTTTAATTTGTAGTCCGACTCCATCGATTGGAGTTCACGCTGCAGTTTGATGCGCTCATCTTCGCTCATCAGCTCGCCGTTGCGTTTCAGCTTTTCAACCCCTTCTGAGAGCTTTTCTTTCATGCGCTCAATTTCCGCTACACGGTCTTTGAATTCAGCACGCAGTTTTTCGTTTAGGTTGTTTTTTTGAGCCAGCTGAGACATCACCGCCCCAGTCGATACGTAGCCCACTTTCTGTGCAGCATCAGCCGCTGATGCGTACATGGACGTGGTCAGAATTGCGACACTAAGTCCCGCTGCTTTCAAAAATGATTTCACAATAGTCTCCTTTCTGATGATCAGAATGTGCGCCCGATAGTGAAGGTAAAGAACTCTTCATCATCGCCAGGCTGGCTTGTAATAGGTTTTGCAATTGAAAACACCAAAGGTGCCATCGGTGACATCCACTGTAGGGCTACCCCGTAAGAGGCGCTGATATTGGATGGATCTGAGTAATCTTTCGTGCCAGCGGGATAACCATTTGCTACCAGTTCACTGCTGTCAAACTCGGTGTCCCACACTGAGGCAGCGTCCACAAAGACACTGGTACGAATTTGCTGACGCGCTTCTTCAGAGGCAAACGGTGTAGGCACAATCAGCTCTAAGCTACCTTGTGCGATGGCGTTACCACCCACTGCATCACTAGAACCATAGCTACCTTCGCTATACTCTTTATCTCCGTCCGGCTGAACAGAACCGCCACTTTCTTTGTCTTTGTAAATGGCTTTGGGTCCAACAGTGTTCGAGCGGAAACCACGCAAGGTCGAGAAGCCACCTGCGTAATAGTTTTCATAAAACGGCAACATATGATCTTGGCCATTGATCTGGCCATAGCCATTGCCGTAACCAAGGCGACCACGCATCAAAAGCGTGAACTCATGCTCTTGAGTTAACGGCACATACTGACGGATAYCATATTGCATTTTAAAATACTGGACGTCAGAGCCCGGCACTGTCATTCGGTAGGAAGCACGTTGATAGTTACCTGCCGTAGGGAAATAACCACGGTTGAGATTATTACGCGTCCATGAAACGGATAAATCAAAGTCATCAACTTCCAAACCACCATTGCTAGTTTGATGATCCTTGTGACGCTCCATAAACTTGTCAATTTGGTAATACTTACCGATGTTTTCAATTTTGTTGTGGGTATAGCCCAACCCAAAATCAATTGAGTTCAGTTCATCGGTCCAAAAGCCCCACGTCAGTTTCGACCCATAACTTTTATTTGTGTACTCGACGATGTTCGCGTCTCGCGCCTCAAACTCGTTATAGAACACCTTCCCCCCGAGGCTAACACCATCGAGGGTAAAGTAGGGGTCACGATACTCAAGCGTCAGGTTCTTACGGTAATCGTTAACCATGGCATTAATACCAAAGCGATTACCGGTGCCGGCAAAGTTATCTTGCTGCAGGCCCAGCTGCAAGCTCGCCCCTGATTCGGTACCATAGCCGATACCAAAGTTGATACTGCCCGAGTTGGCTTCTTTTACCTTATAATTCACATCGACCTGATCGTCGGTGCCAGGAACCCGCTTAGTGTCTACTTCAGCACTTTGGAAAAAACCGGTTCGGTTGAGACGCTCTTTACCACGACTCACGGCTTTAGCATTAAGCCAAGTGCCTTCAAGTTGACGCATCTCACGGCGCAGCACTTCATCCTTGGTGGTGGTATTACCGGTAAAGCGAATGTTTCGGACATAGATGCGTTTGCCCGGCTCAACGTTGACCGTCAGCGACACTTGCTGATTCTCATCATCAAACGTCGGCAAGGTACTCACTTTCGGGTAGGCAAAGCCTGTTTCACCGAGGTGGCGTTTAATCGCCTCTTCCAACGCTGTGACCTTGTCCCCGTTATAGGTATCACCTCGGGTAAAGTTCACTAGCGAGCGGTAGATCTCCTCATTCTCAGGATCGCCACGGAAGCTTAGATCCGCCACTTGATAGGGCTTGCCTTCGTTAACATTTAAGGTGATGTATACACCTTTTTTATCCGGAGAAATCGCCACTTGGGTCGACTCAACGCGGAACTTCAAATAGCCGCGATTTAGGTAGTAGCTGCGTAGCTTTTCCAAGTCACCCGCCAGCACTTGCTTTTGGTATTTCTCGTTAGCCAAGAAGTTCCACCAAGGAACATCAACACGCAAGTCGAAATTATCGCGCAGCTCTTCATCACTGAAGACTTGGTTGCCCACAAAATTAATCTGCTCTATTTTTGCAGAAACACCTTCGGTGAAGACAAATTTCAGATCCGCACGGTTACGTGGTAAGGGTGTGACCACGGCTTTCACCGATGCACTGTATTTTCCCACGCTGTAGTAGAAATCTTCTAAGCCTTTTTCAATCTTGCTGAGCTTGGTGCGGTCTAACGCCTCACCTACACGCAACCCTGATGCGGTCAGGTTTTCTTTCAGTTGCTCTTCTTTGATGGCTTTGTTGCCTGAAAACGAAATGCTGGCAATGGTTGGGCGCTCGATCACTTTCACTAAGAGTGCATCATCATCACGATAAACCCGCACATCCTCAAAGTTACCCGACGCAAACAGAGCATTGATGACATCCGCGACATCGCTATCATCCACCTTGTCTCCAACACGCACCGGCATAGAGAGCAATGCTGCCCCTAAACTAACTCGCTGTAGGCCCTCAAAGCGGATATCGCTGACTTGGAATGTATCCGCATGCGCCACACTGCTACTGACTAAAAGAGACGCTATTAATAGTTTTTTCATCGCCATGTGCTTCTGACTTATCCTTGAATACTAACCGTTTAAAGTCGGGCGAAGTCGTTAAACAATGCCACTGCCATTACCATCATCAACACGGCAGCGCCGATGCGATACCCAAAGTCTTGCACGCGCTCTGGTACAGGCCGGCGTGTTACCGCTTCAATACCAAAGAACAATAAATGCCCGCCGTCTAAGACCGGTAGAGGTAGCAAATTGATAATGCCGAGGTTAACGCTGATCAGCGCCATAAACCCTAAAAATGAGATCAATCCGATCTCAGCTGTCATCCCTGCGCCTTTGGCGATAGAAATCGGCCCGCTCAGGTTATTGACACCCACATCCCCAACAATCAGCTTTTTCACCATATTGACGGTGAGGCTGATAACCTGTCCGGTTTTACTGACTGCCTCAGGGATCGCCGCCAGCGGCCCATATTGCTGCGTAAAACGATAAGCCTCCGGCCAAGGTGCCATTTGCGGCGCAATACCTGCGTACCCGGTGACCTTGCCATTACTCTCACGCGCATCCGGTGTCAGGCTCAACACCTGCTCACGCCCGGCGCGCGTCACCGTCACCTGCAGCGGTTGATCCGGGCTTGCTTGTACCGCTTCAACCAATTCAGACCACGCTTGTAATCTATTGCCATCAATCGCCATTAAGGTATCACCTGAAGCAATGCCAGCCTTCGCAGCGGCACTGCCCTCCACCACCTGAGCCACATCGAGTGTGATTGCAGGACGGTAAGGGGTGATCCCTAAGGTTGTCAGCGGAGACTCAGTTTCTGGATTAAACTGCCACGCGGTTAAATCCAATCTGTAGTCCCGGCTATAACTGGATGCCACTTCTGGCTTTGCTGTTATGGTCATCTGCTCATCACCGATATGGTTGATGAGTGAGAAGTTAACAGCCTGCCAATCTGCGGTTTCGACGCCCGAAATGTGGGTAAGTTCCATACCCGGCTCAATTCCGGCCTCTGCAGCTATGGAGTTGGGGGTTATTTGACCAATAACGGGTTTGACCGCAGGGATCCCCATCATGAAAATCAACCAATAGGCGACCACTGCAAAAAGAAAATTGGCAATAGGCCCTGCGGCGACAATTGCACTGCGTTGCCACAGCGGTTGATTATTAAATGCACGTGGTTTGTCATGCTCAGCGACCGCCTCAATGCGCTCGTCGAGCATTTTGACATAACCACCTAACGGAATGGCGGCAATGACATACTCGGTATCGTCTTTACCTCGCCAGCGCCATAGTGCGCGCCCAAAACCAATCGAGAAGCGTTCGACTTTTACGCCACAGCGGCGCGCGACCCAAAAGTGTCCATACTCATGAATGGCCACCAACACACCGAGAGCGACAATAAATGACGCTGCGTTCCATAGAAATGCACTCATTTTGCAACCTTAGCAATGTGCTCCTTAGCCGTAATTCGCGCCATTCTATCCAGCTCCAGCAGGCAATCCAAGCTTGATGGCGAGCGAAGTGTGCTTTGTGATAACACCGCCTCATTAATCCGTGCGATGTCCATAAAGCCTATCTGCCCTTTTAAGAAGGCATCCACTGCTTGTTCATTGGCGGCATTGAGTGTCGTTGTCGCCGCTTGCCCGTGCTGGCACGCCTCAATCGCCAAAGACAAGCAAGGATAGCGGCGGGCATCCGGTGCCATAAAGGTAAATTCGCCAATTTGGGTAAAATCAAGCGGTGCAACCGACGTCGTCACACGTGATGGATACGCCATCGCGTGGGCGATAGGCGTGCACATATCAGGGGTGCCTAATTGGGCGAGCACCGATCCATCGCTCATTTGCACCATCGAGTGAATAACCGACTGAGGATGAATCACAACCTCGAGCTGGTCGGCACGCGCATTAAATAACCAGCGTGCTTCAATATACTCCAAGCCTTTATTCATCATGGTGGCGGAATCAACGGAAATTTTGGGTCCCATCGACCAATTGGGGTGAGCAACCGCTTCCGCTACGCTCACGGTATGCAAGGTCTCAGGTTCACGATAACGGAAAGGCCCCCCTGAGCCTGTGAGCAAGATTTTGCTCACGCCCGCGGCACTCAGATCGCAGCGGCCGAGGTTAGCTTGTACAACCTGCGGTAAGCACTGAAAAATTGCATTGTGCTCACTATCGATAGGTAACAGCTCTGCGCCATATTGATAAACTGCATCGATAAAGAATTGCCCTGACATCACCAAGGCCTCTTTATTGGCAAGCAAAACGCGCTTACCCGCTTTCACCGCAGCCATGGTCGGCATCAAGCCTGCCGCCCCCACCACCGCGGCCATCACCATATCAACTTCAGGCAAAGATGCGAGTGTGCATAAACCTTGCTCACCGGCCAACACTTCTGTGTTAACCCCTTTCGCCTTAAGCGCTTGTGCCAATTCCAATGCAGCGTTCTCATCGGCCATGGCCGCAAAACGCGGCCGCCAATGCAAACACAGGCGAGTCATCTTTTCCACATTGGTATTGGCCGCCAGTGCGGTCACTTCGAACTGTTGAGGATTTGCCTCAACCACAGAAAGCGTACTGGTTCCGATCGAGCCAGTGGCACCTAATACAGTGATTTTTTGCATGTGATACGCTCGTTTTACTTAATTCGCAAACGCGAAATACAGCACGGTAAAAACGGGAAATGCAGCGGTCAAACTATCAATTCTATCCAAAATACCGCCGTGGCCGGGTAATAAATTCCCACTGTCTTTCACGCCAGAGACACGCTTAAACATACTCTCAGCCAAATCGCCCAGCACCGACGCTAACGCTGTAACCACAGCGATACAAAGCAGCGCGCCCACACTCGCAAAATGAATATCGAGAAGCTGCGCACCGGCCCATGTCACGGCAACGGCGGCCACGAGCCCACCAAGCAAGCCTTCTAGGGTTTTATTGGGGCTCACTGCCGGTGCCATTTTATGCTTACCGAAGGCTTTACCGGCAAAGTAGGCACCGCTGTCGGCACACCACACCAACACAAACACCAGAAGTACCAGTTTCGCACCGTAATAGGTGGAAAATTGATAGTCTGCGGCGCGTAAAATCAACACGCTCCACATAAAGGGCAATAAGGTCAAAAGACCGAATAGTTGGCGCAATAAGCGACTGTGAGTCCAAAGCGCTCCGGATTTAGGAAAGGCTAAGACCAACCCGGTGGCAAACAACCACCATGCCGCGCCCGCTGCTGCTACCGAAAAGGGCGCCACTGCTAAATGGCTAAGCGCATAGGCACTAAAAGGGAGACTATAAATGGATAGCGCCACTGCCGCCGCCGGAACGATAAAGGTAAGCCATCTTGAAGAGTTGGACACAAACTGTGTCCACTCCCAATGACCGAGCAGCGTGACGGCAGCAATCACCGCAACAAACGCGGGAAAAGGCAAATAAAAGACAGCGGCGACCACCAAAGGGACCGATTAACATACCAAGCGACCGCATCGAACAGACTTTGCTCGTTAAAATCGGGCCAATATTGTTCTGTAAAATACAACTCGGCATAGGCAGCTTGCCACAAGATGAAGTTACTAATGCGACATTCACCACTGGTACGGATCATTAAATCCACATCGGGTAAGTCGGATAGCATCAATTGACGAGCAATATCTTGCTCTGTGATATCGCTGGCTTGTAATTGACCAGCAGCGACCTGCTCAGCGACACGGCGTGCCGCTTGGGTAATATCCCATTGCCCACCATAGTTGGCCGCAATATTGAGCACGAGACGCTCATTACCTGCTGTTAATGCTTCGGCTTCGGCAATTTTTTGTTGTAGCGATGGATTAAATCGAGAGGTATCACCGATCACACGAAGTTGGACACCATTTTTGTTCAAGCGTTTAACTTCACGAGAAAGCACGCTGATGAACAACTCCATCAGAACACTGACTTCATCTTCTGGCCGACGCCAGTTTTCACTGCTGAACGCAAACAAGGTTAGGGCTTTTACCCCAAGCTCCGACGCCGCCTTCACCGTTTTACGCACTGCTTTAACACCGGCTTTATGCCCAAATACACGGGCTTTGCCTCGCGCCTTTGCCCAACGTCCGTTTCCATCCATGATAACGGCAATGTGCTGCGGTAGGGCGGCAGACTCGAGCTGCGCATCAAGAGACTGGGAACTCATGTTTCTCCTTGGCAAATAAAAAGCGCTGTACTGCACGCACAGCGCTTTGACATTGGTGGTAAAGTCTAATGAGATTTAGACTTCCATCAACTCTTTTTCTTTTGCATCAAGAAGCGCATCAACATTCTTCACCGCAGCATCCGTCAGCTTTTGGATCTCATCTTGTGCACGGCGCTCGTCATCTTCAGAGATTTCTTTGTCTTTCAACAGTGCTTTAAGGTCACTATTAGCATCACGGCGGATGTTACGTACCGCAACGCGGCCTTGTTCGCCTTCTGCGCGCACCAACTTGACCATGTCTTTACGACGCTCTTCCGTCAATGGAGGAAGCGGCACACGAATCACTGTACCTGCTGATGCTGGGTTAAGGCCCAAATCTGCAGTCATGATCGCTTTTTCAACGGCTTGTGCCACTTGCTTGTCAAAAACAGTAATCGCCAAGGTTCGTGCATCTTCAGCAACAATAGAGGCGAGTTGTTTCAACGGTGTTGGTGCACCGTAGTATTCAACCGTAATGCCTTCCAACAAGCTTGGGTGGGCACGACCGGTGCGAAGTTTTGAAAGATTGTGTTTAAGCGCTTCTACACTTTTATCCATACGCGCTTTGGCGTCTGCTTTAATATCGTTAATCACTGGAGGTATCCTTGCGATTGAATTTTACTTTCCGATTATGCCACTAAATCGGCTTAGCTGTTAGTAATCAGAGTGCCTTCTGTTTCACCCATCACGACACGGCGTAAGGCGCCCGGCTTATTCATATTAAACACACGGATCGGCATTTGGTGATCGCGTGCTAACGTAAATGCGGCCAAATCCATTACTTTCAACTCTTTTTCGAGTACATCTTGGTAACTCAAGGTTGAATAAAGCTCAGCATCTGGGTTTTTGGTTGGGTCATCACTGTATACGCCGTCAACTTTCGTTGCTTTGATCACCACGTCAGATTCAATTTCAATGCCGCGTAGGCACGCCGCTGAATCCGTGGTAAAGAAAGGGTTACCCGTTCCGGCAGAGAAAATCACCACACGGCCATTACGAAGCTGGCTAATCGCTTCAGCCCAGTTATAGCTGTCACACACACCATTAAGTGGAATGGCGGACATCACTCGTGCGTTCACATAGGCACGATGAAGTGCATCACGCATTGCCAAACCGTTCATCACGGTGGCCAGCATACCCATGTGATCGCCCACAACACGGTTCATTCCCGCTTCGGCAAGACCAGCGCCACGGAATAAATTGCCGCCGCCGATGACTAATCCGACCTGAACACCTAACTCGACCAATTCTTTAATTTCTTGTGCCATACGGTCTAGCACAGTTGGATCGATACCGAATCCATCGTTGCCCTGCAGGGCTTCACCACTGAGTTTAAGTAAAATGCGTTGATATGCAGGCTTAGGATTTGTAGTCATGTCACTACCTTATATTAGGCAYTAAGTTAGGGAAGAAGGTTATGGAAAGGCCGCGGCGAATACCGCGGCCTGAATCGGAAAAATTAGCCTTTTTGTGCAGCAGCTACTTCTGCAGCAAAGTCTACTTCTTCTTTCTCGATGCCTTCGCCCACTTCAAAGCGGATGAAGTTAGTCACTTCGGCACCTTTTTCTTTCAGCATTTGGCCCACAGTTTGCGCTGGGTCCATAACAAATGCTTGACCAGTCAGAGAGATTTCGCCGGTGAATTTCTTCATACGGCCAACAACCATTTTCTCTGCGATTTCAGCAGGCTTGCCTGACTGCATCGCGATATCAACCTGGATTTGTTTTTCTTTCTCAACCACGTCAGCTGGTACGTCTTCTGGGTTAACGTACTCAGGCTTAGATGCAGCAATGTGCATAGCAACGTGCTTGATGGTTTCTTCGTCAGCGTTTGCAGCTACAACCACACCGATGCGGTCGCCGTGACGGTAAGAACCTACTTTCGCGCCTTCGATGAATGAAACACGACGGATGTCCATGTTTTCACCGATTTTTGCAACTAGCTCAGCACGCTGCTGTTCGAATTTTTCTTTCAGCGCGTCGATTTCTAGGCCTTCTGCCAAAGCAGTTTCAGCCACTTGGTTAGCAAATGCAGCGAAGTTAGCGTCTTTTGCAACGAAGTCAGTTTCACAGTTGATCTCAACGATCGCTGCTTTGCCTTCGTTTTCTTTAACCAGAATCACGCCTTCAGCAGCAACACGGCCAGCTTTTTTCGCTGCTTTAGCCGCACCACTTTTACGCATGTTTTCGATCGCGACTTCGATGTCTGCGTTCGCTTCAACCAGTGCTTTTTTACATTCCATCATGCCAGCGCCGGTGCGCTCGCGCAGTTCTTTAACCAGGGCAGCGGTAACAGTTGCCATTGTTCAATCCTCGATTCGAAACTATTTGGGTAAAAAACAGGGGCCCGACTTCGGCCCCTGCTAACCATACTTAGCTTACAGCATGAAAGATGACACGCTGATGGCTAAGAACGCTCACAAGGAGCTGTTGTCTTACTCAGCGACTTCAACCAGCTCGTCTTCTGCTTGCGCAACGATGTCTTGGCTACGGCCTTCTTTGTATGCGTCAGACGCTGCGTTCAGGTAAAGTTGGATAGCGCGAATTGCGTCATCGTTACCTGGGATTACGTGGTCAACGCCGTCTGGGTTAGAGTTAGTATCTACTACCGCAAATACTGGGATACCCAGGTTGTTCGCTTCTTTGATAGCAATGTGCTCGTGATCCGCATCGATAACGAACATTGCATCAGGCAGGCCGTTCATGTTTTTGATACCACCCAGAGACTTCTCAAGTTTTTCCATCTCACGAGTGCGCATCAGCGCTTCTTTTTTGGTCAGCTTTTCAAACGTACCGTCGGTAGACTGGGTTTCTAGGTCTTTCAGACGCTTGATAGACATACGAACGGTTTTCCAGTTGGTCAGCATGCCGCCCAACCAACGGTTGCTCACATAAAACTGCTCGCAGTTTTCTGCTGCCGCTTTTACCGCTTCGCTTGCTGCGCGCTTAGTACCAACGAACAGGACTTTACCTTTACGCTCACCGATTTTTGACAGTTCAGCCAAAGAATCGTTAAACATTGGTACAGTTTTCTCAAGGTTGATGATGTGTACTTTGTTGCGAGAACCGAAGATGAAAGGCTTCATCTTAGGGTTCCAGTAACGGGTTTGGTGACCGAAGTGTACGCCCGCCTTGAGCATGTCGCGCATTGAAACAGTAGCCATGATAATTTCCTCTTGGGGTTAGGCCTCCACATATCCCATTTGACCGACCCGCACAGGGCACCCCGGACAATGTGACGATATGTGTGTGATTTAAAATAAAAAGTGTTTAGTGAAATGCCATCAAGATGAAACCTGACAAAAACAGATTGATCACAATGACGGATTTCGGCGCGCTTTATACCACATAAAGTAGGCAAAAATCCAGATAAATTGCCCAAGCGAAGGCCGGTTTGTCGTATTGCCGCACCACTGTCCAAACGGCGAAAGGTGTGGTTCTGGTTTCCAGAAACCGCCCAGCTTGATACCATGTGCCCACTTCAATGTGTCTGCCCCGCGCTACCGGTGACCAAAGCGTAGCAGGTCAAAGCAGCGCATGCCTGATTTATCAGGGTGTGAGGTCCCTCACGCTCTGACGCTCATTGCCTCGATGAGCGAGACGAATTAAGTGAGAAAGCAAAATGACGATCCCAATTAAAACAGCAGAAGAAATAGAAAAAATGCGCGTTGCCGGTCGGTTGGCCGCAGAAGTGCTGGAAATGCTGGCCCCACATGTAAAGCCAGGCGTTACTACGCGTGAACTGGATGACATCGCGCACAAATATATGACTGAGGTGCAGGGCACCACACCCGCTACCTTGAATTATCACGGCTTCCCTAAGTCCATGTGTACCTCTATCAACCATGTGGTTTGTCATGGGATCCCTTGTGACGAAGATGTGCTCCAAGATGGCGATATCGTCAACATCGACGTCACCGTCATTAAGGATGGCTATCACGGCGATACATCGAAAATGTTTTTGATTGGTGAGGTCTCGTTGGAAGACAAGCGCCTTTGCCGTGTCACCCAAGAAAGCCTTTATCATGCCATCAAAAAGGTGAAGCCGGGCGCTACAGTTGGTGACATTGGTACTGCTATCCAAAAATTCATCAAAAGCAGCAACACTCGCTACTCGATCGTTAAAGAGTACTGTGGACACGGTATCGGTGCGAGCTTCCATGAAGATCCACAAGTGGTGCACTACAAAAACAACGACCGAACCATCCTCAAACCTGGCATGTGCTTTACCATTGAGCCTATGATTAATGCAGGTAAATACGGTACCGTGCTTGATGAAGACGATGGTTGGACGGTTTATACCATTGATGGCAAGAAGTCAGCGCAGTGGGAGCACACCCTGCTAGTGACCGAAACAGGGGTGGAAATCTTAACCCTTCGTGAAGAAGAAACCATCCCGCGCCATATCAACCACTAAGACTCTGATAAAAGCCGGGCTTGCTCCGGCTTTTTTATGCGCAAAGGAACGCCATGACAGACACAGTGATCACACCACAAAGTTTGACCCAAGACCAATTGAGTCCAGCGGCACTCAAAGCCCAATTTCAGCACCTCCTTGAGCAACAGAAGCAAGACTTCCTCGCCAATGTTCCGGTGCCTGAATTGGTCTATCAGCGTAGCGACTACATGGATGCGCTGATGCAGAG
The DNA here is from genome assembly GCF_001996205.1 of Salinivibrio sp. IB574. Taxonomy (NCBI): domain Bacteria; kingdom Pseudomonadati; phylum Pseudomonadota; class Gammaproteobacteria; order Vibrionales; family Vibrionaceae; genus Salinivibrio; species Salinivibrio sp. IB574. The sequence continues at coordinate 30,222 of NZ_MUFN01000030.1, forward strand.
GCTTTGGCAGCATTTTGGTTTTGACCAGCACCCTCATCTTGCCTTGGTTGCAGTAGGTGGTTACGGTCGGCGTGAACTCCACCCCCTGTCTGATATTGATCTGCTATTACTTTGCCAAGGGCCATTAGACAAGCACCAGCAACAAAAACTCAGTGAATTACTGACCTTATTGTGGGATCTCAAACTTGAAGTGGGCCACAGCGTGCGCACGGTCGATGAGTGCATCAGTGTCGGACTCGACGATCTGACGGTGGCGACCAACCTGCAAGAAGCACGCTTATTATGCGGCAGCGAGCGGCTATTCAATGCGCTGGAACAGCGCGTTCATGCGGATGACTTTTGGCCCAGCGAGCGTTTTTATCGCGCGAAAGTGGAAGAACAGAAAGCCCGCCATCGCCGCTATCATGACACCGCCTACAAGCTGGAGCCAGATCTGAAGTCAAGCCCCGGTGGACTGCGCGACATCCACACCCTCGCCTGGATCGCCCGACGCCATTTTGGCGCCACCAGCCTGCGTGAGATGAGTCACTATGGCTTTCTGACTGATGCCGAGTATCGCGAACTGAATGAGTGCCAAAACGTACTCTGGCGGATTCGCTTCGCGCTTCATTTAGAACTGCGCCGCTATGACAACCGGCTGACCTTCGCGCACCAAACCTCCGTTGCCGAATTGCTAGGCTATCGTGGCGAGGGAAATCGTGCGGTAGAGCAAATGATGAAAGACTTCTTTCGCACGCTCGGTCGGATCGGCGAGCTTAACAAGATGTTGCTGCAAATCTTCGATCAAGTGATTATCGACAATGGCCGCCCGGGCCAAATCGACATTCTGAGTGACGATTTTCAGCGCCAAGGCAATGCGATCGAAGCGCGCAAACCGGCACTATTTCAAGCACGCCCTGACACCATTCTCGATATGATGCTCCATGTGGCTGATGACACCACCATAGAGGCCATATCGGCGCCGACCCTTCGTCAACTGCGCACGGCACGTCGTCGGCTTAACCATTTTTTGTGTCAGCAACAAGACGCTCGCGAAAAATTTATGGCCTTGGTGCGCCACCCCAATGCGCTGCATAAAGCCTTTAGTTTGATGCACCGCCACGGCATTATGTCAGCCTACCTGCCGCAGTGGAGTCAGATCGTCGGACAAATGCAGTTCGACTTGTTCCACGTCTATACCGTGGATGAGCACACCATTCGCTTGCTTAAACACATGCGCCTTTTTGACGATGAGACCAACCGAGAACGTCACCCCATTTGTTGTGATATTTTCCCTCGACTCGCACGCCGCGAGTTACTGCTAATCGCAGCTATCTTTCATGACATAGGCAAAGGGCGCGGCGGCGATCACAGCGAAATTGGTGCCATCGAAGCCCATGACTTTTGCCTTGAGCACGGCTTATCTCGCCCTGAAGCGAATATTGTCAGTTGGCTGGTGCGAAATCACCTCCTGATGTCCGTGACTGCACAACGTCGCGATATTTACGATCCCGACGTGATCACCGACTTTGCCAAAGAAGTGCGCGATGAGGAACGGCTTGACCTGCTAGTGTGTTTGACCGTCGCCGATATCAATGCCACCAACCCTGACTTGTGGAATAGCTGGAAACGCACCTTGATCGCAGAGCTCTATTACTCGACGCAAAAAGCCTTGCGCCGCGGACTAGAGAATCCGCCGGATGTCCGTGAACGGATCCGCCATAACCAACACTTAGCAGCCGCCATGCTGCGCAAGCAAGGGCACAGCCCGCGTGATATTGAGTTGCTTTGGCAACGCTTTAAAGCCGATTACTTTCTCCGCCATACCCACAAGCAAATCGCTTGGCACAGTGAACATTTGCTCCACCATCAAAGTGATCAACCTTTGGTGTTGGTGAGCAAAAAGGCGACCCGAGGCGGAACCGAAATCTTTGTTTATTGCCAAGATAGGCCCAGTTTATTTGCGCGCGTGGTTGCCGCATTAGATAAGAAAAACCTGAGTGTCCATGATGCACAGGTCATGACCAGCAAAGATGGACATGCACTCGATACCTTTATGGTCATGGATCAAAATGACGAGGCAATTCCCCTCGACCGTCACCCCCGGATCATCGAAGGGGTCGCCAAGGCCATTGAAGAAACGGGCAAGATCACCATTCCGCGTCGTCGAGCGCCACAAAAGCTCAAACACTTTACCGTCAAAACTCAGGTCCTTTTCTTACCAACCAAAAATGGACGCCGCACCTTGATGGAGCTGGTAGCCCTCGATACACCGGGGTTGCTGGCCCGCGTTGGTGCCGTGTTTGCGCGGCAAGGCGTCAGTGTTCATGCAGCGAAGATCACGACCATTGGTGAGCGGGCAGAAGACTTTTTTATTGTAACGGATGCCCAAAACCAAGCCCTGACATCTGAACATCAAGCGCAACTAAAAACCGCGCTAGAGAAGACGCTATCGCAAGCAAAATAGCCAAAGTGGTCACGGTAATTGGTGTGGCTGACGGGCTACACTGAGCCCTGTATCGAAACGCTGGCTCACAGCGTGTACGACGTCAACTTATGAGGTGGTTATGTACCAACAGTTAAAAAATATCGGCGTTGAGCATCCAGAGAAAATCGAGCGTTATTCACTGCGCCAAGAAGCCAGTTATGACACGCTGAAGATCTATTTTGAAAAGCAAAAAGGCGAGTTGTTCGCTAAGAGCATGAAGTTTAAATATCCACGCCAACGTAAAAATGTGGTCGTGGACAGTGGTACGGGGCGCTTTCGTGAAGTCACAGAGATCAATCGCAGCTTATCACTGGTGATTGATGAACTGGACCAAATCGTCCAACAAGAACAAGCCGAACATGATGTAAAACAGAAGATCCTGACCGATTTACGTCATCTTGAGAAAGTCGTCGCCAGTAAAATTGCTGAAATTGAATCTGAGCTGGAAAAACTCTAATCAGCGCAGGCAGCTCCAGCGCTCATACAGCCTAACACTGCGTCGTGCTGTTCGGCACGACGCCCTGCTAATTTCCCATAAAATCCGCGTTATCAGGCCATTGCCACGCAAACGCCTCCATCAGCGCTTGCCACTGGTTGTCAATCGGCGCCGTCACCGTTAGAGACTCACCAGACACAGGGTGTTCAAAAC
>NZ_MUFN01000031.1:0-32994 GCF_001996205.1 Salinivibrio sp. IB574
AGGTGCACACCGTCGGTGTCTGCGATCACGATGGGTTTGGCGGCACTGGTCGCACACTGGCCATCCACGCCTCCCTCACATAAGGCGAGTTTAAGCTGGTGGCGGCCTCCTTTGTCATAGGGGAAAGTGACAACGCCAGATTTGGTTCCTGCGGGTAAGGTGCCTTGATTAACGACCTGATCGTCAAAGTACACCTTGTAGCTATCACCACCATCACCGGACCAGGCATTCCATTTAATTTCAATTTGGACTTCGTCCACGCGTTGCACCAGATCTTTGTACGATCCGCGGCCATATTCGTCGACTTCAACAAAAGAATAGTTTTGTGGCTTCCAGTCCAAACTTGGGGTTGAGGGGGCCGCCACGGCGTGGCTGGCACCCAGTGCCCCAGCAATCGCCAGAGAGAGTAGGGTCATTGGCTTCATGTTTGCTCCTTATTGTGTCACGCGTTGCCAAACAAGGGCAGCGCCGGGTTGCTCGTTTCGTGTCCACCATTTTGCTTGGTAGATGTTGTCGCCGTAGCGCACGCGATCCTTGGCCACATAGACCTCAGAAGCGCTCCACGCGGGCAGGTTGCTGGTGGGTTCGTCGGTAGCCGGGATCACCGACAGGTTGAAGCTATAGCTATCGTGATGGCTAAAGACTTGGTTTTGCACCACGTCATCGGCATTAAACTGGATCTCACCGTGGCGCATTACCCCGATACGTAAGGGCTCGTTAGCCTGTTGTTCGATAAGGCTGGCCAGCGCGTGTGGCCACTCCGCCACATTTTGGTCCGTCAGTGTGAGTGTGACATCTACCACTTCTTGGCCTTGGCGGTTGTGCAAGCGGGCACGTACGCGATCGCCCAAAGCTGCCATTTGTGGATGTGGGACAAAGTAGCCCAGCTCGTGCCATTGGGCTGGCGCTGTCTGACTGGGGGTGATAGTGATGTCGGCACAGTTGTAGAAGCCTTCACCGGCCGGATCAATGCGTTGCCAACGGCTATAGAGAATGGCGTCACCTTGACGATCGGCGGGCAGGGTCACGGTCATCTCGTAATACCGGTTACCGTCATCGCCGATCACAATGGGCAGATCACCAAAGGTGTCGATCTTCTCGAGATCATCCCACGTCAGCGCATCGGTCGCGCCGTTGTAGTCTGGCTCGGTAAGATAAATTTCCCAATAGCTTGGGTTGTGAGGTGTGGTGGCGCGAAAACGTACGTCAATTTGGCCATTGCCATCTGGGGTGACTTCGGTCCGTTGCCAATCCGGTGAGGGCAAACTGATCCCGGCTTTATTGGGATCGCCGGCACCACATAAGTTGCCATCGGTAACGGCCGCTTTCACCGCATCCATATTGCGATAATCCGCCACCAATTGCGCTGATTCGTGGTGTTGTACAAACGGGTAGTGCCCCGACTCTAAGAACGCAGCGCGACAGGCAGCGTTAGGGATACGTGAGCCATCTGAAGGCCACCAATAACCTCCTTGCTCATGGCAAATCGCTTGGCGTGCTTTGGGGCTTTCTAAATAGCCATGTGCCATCACTTGTGAACTGCTTGCGACCAGCGCAAGGGCCACGGCGGTGCGGCAGGTAAACTGTGTGAGCGAAGACTTGAACATAACGACTCCTTAACGGGGGCACGCAGCCCCCGCATTCAAGACCAGAAATGGATTAGAGGCTGCAGACTTGGCGCCAAGCTTGACCACCGGGTGCCGCTTGGGTCCACCACTTGGCTTCCCATACCGCATCTTGGTAGATAAGTTGGTCGCCACCGCTGGCATGGTTGCCACCATTGGGCCAGTTGGGGTAGGTACTCAGGCTGGCAACATCGACGCCGGGACACTGAGGCTCACCACCACTTTGACCGGTGCTACCGGGTAGCGCAGGCGGAAGGCTTGGATACTCCTGCTTTACCGCATAGCGCTGGCCATCTTTTTCGATGGTGATATTGGTCGGGTTAGTGATCGGCATGTAGTACATCACCTGAGCGTCCAAGGTTTCACCCGGCTTAAAGCTTTGCTCTATACCACCCCATTCGTTGATCAAGGTGATGGCAAAGCGATGATGCGTGGCATCAAACCCGCCGATGTTGTTACCACTGGCATTGCTGCTATCACGCACGACTTCCATGCGCAGCTTTTTCTGGGCGTTCCAGTCAGATTTAAAAATGGCCGAGGTTGACACCGGCACATCAAAGCTGATGGTGGCGCCCGATAAGTCCAGATCCGAATGGTTGGTAAAGCGGAACGTGGGGCGGATAGGGTAGTTGTCATCGCCCACTGGGAAGTTCAGCGCGTCAAACGTGACATCCACTTGCTCGCTTGGCACTTGGAAGTTGGCGTCGCCACGTTGTAGCGAGTAGTCGCTGCCGGATTGCTTAAAGGTTTGGTACGCCAGCGAGGTCAGGGTGTCACCCATAAAATAGGCTTGACGCTGATCATCATAGCGATAATCCCCCGCTAGCTCCCAGAACATCACCCCGCCTAGGCCTTTGTTGACTACGTAGTCCACTTTCTCGGCCATTGAGGTTTCGTCTTCCATCGACAGGAATACGCGTTTTTCCTCGTTCCAAACCCATGGCGCTTTGGCAATGTCATCGTAGTAACGCTGATAACTACCAGTAAGGCGATCAGTGGGGTCTTGCTCAGGGTCGAGTCCGTATTCCGCCGCATAGGCCGGTAGTTTGCCGTCGAGCAGGTTTTTCACATGCCACAATGGGTTAGAGCCTGCAGGCACTTCGTTGCCGAGCTCGTCCACATCATGCCAAAGGTTATCTATCCCGACTGCACCGTTGCCGCATTTGTTTTTCTCACCGACACCGGTGCCGGCTGGGCACTCACTTTGGTTTGGCAGTGGCGCGCGTCCCCAAAGGCCTTTATCGCCGCCTTGTACGTCTTTAAAGCCGCGGGTGTAATATGGGATACCGATATTGATGCGGCCGGGAGACATACCGCCCATAAAGTAGGTCGCAGCCCAGTCGGTATTTAAATAACCAATCCCGCCAAACTCAGGAGTTTGGTAGACATTCCACTGTTTAAGCTCCGAGTCTTCGCCGGTGTCGTACAGCGGCGCCTGATGGCCAACATGATCGTTCCATGCCCCGTGTAGGTCATAGCTCATAATGTTGACGTAATCTAAGTATTGGGTGGTTTGGAAGGTTTCCATCCCGCGCAATAAGTAACCCGACGACGGTGCGGCAATGGTCAGCATATAGTGCTTGCCATCTTGTGCACTGGCTTTATCGAGCGCTTCACGCAGCGACTTCATCAATACTTGATAGGATTTATTCAAGTGCGCACGACGTGGGTTGGAGTACTCGAAATCGTCAGGGTGGCCTGAGTCTTTCATTGACGATGGGTATTCATAATCAATGTCTAGACCATCAAAGCCATACTGGCGCAAGAAGGCGACGGCACTGTCGGTGAAAGCTTTAATGCCAGCTTGGTTGACGCTGCCATCGGCATTGGTGGTCATGGTGTAGAAACCGCCATTGTCGATGCGCTCGCCGTTTTCACCGAAGTAGCCCCCGGTTTCGGCCCAGCCACCCACGGAGATCAGCGTTTTCACGTCGGGGTGCTGCTTTTTATACTTGTTGAGTAAGTTAAAGTGGCCTTTGTACGGCAGGGTTGGATCCATCTCTGCGCCGGCCACGCCTGGCCAGGTCATTTGGGTCGCTGGGTTATCGGGGGCGTTGGGATCGCCGATAGACAATTGGTTGTCCGCGTTAACATGGGCAAAGGCGTAGTTAATGTGGGTGATCTTGTCCCAAGGAATATCGCTGACTAAATAAGCTGGCTGGCCGTTGGCACCGTTTCGCCAGCTGGTGAAATAGCCAATGACACGGCGAGGGTGATCGGCGCCCATGTCTTCAAGGCCGTTCTCGTCATACACCGAGCAATACGGCACGTCGACATCTGGGGTGGTGTATAAACCAGCAGGGCGACAGGCATACTCATCGCCGCCGGTTTGGTCATCACCCACCACCTGTTGCAATGTTTGGGTATCGGTCGCGCCTTTGTCGTCGGTCACGGTGAGACTAAACGTAAAGCGCCCCGTTTGTTCGGCTTGCCAGTCAATGCTGCTCGCTTCTGCACCTTCATATAATACAGTCTTGCCTTGTGAGAGTACGAATGAGGTCACTGTGCCATCCGTGTCGGTTCCGGCGAGGGTGAAGGTGAGTGTGTCGCCAACCTTAACGGGTCCAGACGGGGAGACGGTTAATGTTGCGGTAGGGGCTTGGTTGACGCTGCCCGAGCACTGGCCGAGGATTTTCCACGCTTTCCATTCGCCAGACTGAGTCGCAGGATCGGCTTGCGTCCACCACCTCGCCTCATAGGCGGTATCGTCCGCTTTTACTTGATCCCCTTTGGTATAGGTATTGCCACTCTGCCAATCGGGCAGGGGCTGGCAATCAACCGCAGCATGCACGCTGGGGCTACTTAACGCGAGTCCCGCCAAACCCAGCGCGACGGCACGTGATGGCGTCATCAGTTTCATATTTTGCTCCCAAAATTTTTGAAGCGAATTTCATCAATGCAGTTAGCGATTGATGAGTCCTTTCCCTACGCTTTTGCAGTAAAAAACCGACTTTCAGGTCAAGCCTAGGCAATAAAACCGTTATGTTGGGCAATTGATGCCAAGAAATGGAGGCGGAAGTGCAATAATTTGAGCGCGGGTTCAGAAATTAATTATTGGTAAAAAAGAAGTACATCAATAGCGTGACATTGCTTGAAAGTTGACCAATCCTGACAATTTGCAGGCTTGATTTCCTGATTTTTTTGCTGTTCGTCATGTTTTTTGGCGCAATATCACACCAATTGTTATTAGTAAGTTGTTGTTTCTCTCGAATTAAGTGGTTTTGTCGTGCGAGTGAACAAGAATGAAAATGACCATGATCGAACAGGCCGCGAGGCGTTTTGGTTTGGTTATGACACGGTGGCAGAAGGTGAGCAAATTAAGGGAAAATCTGTTTGCTAATGGCGCTGCAATTCTGTACTATCTCGCGCCTGATTCTCGGTCTTTTATTTTTCGTTCCTTGCTTCCGCTGGACGACCGGGCCAATTGTGGAAGCTGATTAATCCGTAAGGAGCAACTCAATGCGTCATTACGAAATCGTATTCATGGTGCACCCTGATCAGAGCGAGCAAGTTGCTGGCATGATCGAGCGTTACACTGCGTCTATCAAAGATGCGGGTGGTCAAATCCACCGTCTAGAAGACTGGGGCCGTCGTCAACTGGCTTACCCAATCAACAAACTGCACAAAGCACACTATGTTCTGATGAACGTAGAAGCTGAGCAATCTGTGATTGACGAGCTAGAAAGCACGTTCCGCTTCAACGACGCTGTGATCCGTAACATGATCATGCGTACCAAAGACGCTATCACTGAGCCATCTGTCATGATGAAGGCTAAAGAAGAGCGTACTGCTAAGCGTGAAGATCGCCCTGAGCGCGAAGAGCGTGCAGAAGCGAAACCAGAAGCGAAAGCTGAAGGCGAGAGCGCTGCTGAGTAATTGCTGTGATGACCAATCGATTGGAACTTGCTGGTGTTATCAGTAAAGCTCCGGTCCACCGCCAGAGCCCTGCAGGGATCCCGCACTGCCACTTTGTGTTAGAGCATCGTTCCACGCAACTCGAAGCGAACCTTCCCCGTCAGGTGTATTGTCGTCTGCCGGTGGTGGTAAGCGGGCAAGGGTCAACACAACAGACTCACGATTTAGCTTTAGGCAGCCATATCAAGGTAAGCGGTTTTCTCGCTTACCAGACCAGCCGACAAGGCGAGGGAAAATTGGTATTGCATGCCGACCACATTATAGACATTTAGATCAGGAGATAAGCCCATGGCACGTTTCTTCCGTCGTCGTAAATTCTGCCGTTTCACTGCAGAAGGCGTACAAGAGATCGACTACAAAGATGTAGCGACTCTAAAAAACTACATTACCGAATCTGGTAAGATTGTACCTAGCCGTATCACTGGTACTCGTGCTAAGTACCAGCGTCAACTGGCTCGTGCTATCAAGCGCGCTCGTTACCTGGCCCTGCTGCCGTACACTGACAAGCATCAGTAATCGGAACTGTCCACGTTAGAGAGGATTGAAGAATGCAAGTTATTCTACTTGATAAAATCGGTAACCTGGGTGGCCTAGGTGATCAGGTAACTGTTAAGTCTGGTTACGCGCGTAACTTCCTTATCCCACAAGGTAAGGCTGTTATGGCAACCAAATCAAACATCGAACACTTCGAAGCACGTCGTGCTGAGCTAGAAGCAAAAGTTGCTGAGCAACTGGCTGCCGCTCAAGCGCGTGCTGAGAAAGTTGAAGCGCTAGAAGCGGTTGAGATCGCATCTAAAGCGGGCGACGAAGGCAAGCTGTTCGGTTCTATCGGTACTCGTGACATCGCTGACGCTGTGACTGCAGCAGGCGTTGAAATCGCGAAGAGCGAAGTTCGTCTACCAGAAGGCGCGCTGCGCAACACTGGTGAGTACGAAATCAGCGTGCAACTGCACTCTGACGTGTTCGCAACCGTAAAAGTGAACGTTGTTGCCGCGTAATTGCCAAGACAATGTTTGTGAAAGAGCCAGCCGATAAGGCTGGCTTTTTTTATGCCTGTGAACAGATAATCGCTAAAGCCACTGATACCGTAATCCGACCGTGAACACACTGTCTTGGTGCTTCAGCCCCGGCGGCACTTCACTCATGTAGTTTTGTTTTCCCGTCAGCTTAATCGAGAGCTTTTCGGTAATGGTGGTAGCTAGCGACAACACGCCTTCCACACTGGTATTGCTTTCCCCAGACACCACCTGTGTGCGTCCCTCGATATTGGCATTATCTAAAAAACGCCACTGCCATTTGGCTTGAGCACGGACGACAGGCTCACTGACCGAGTAGGGCATGATCAGATCATCGTCATCAATTTCGTCCAAATTTGGACGTTGGTAACGAAAACCGGGACCTATCTCTGTGCTGACACTTAATGCGTCACGCTCTATCCATTGGTAGCCAAGACCGGTTGCGAGCATAAAGTCGTCAAAGTAAGGGCCATAACGGTCAGCGACGTACGTGGCGTTCAGCAGCGCATAGCTTTGCGCGCTAAGCTTCATATTGGCTTGGGATTCGAACTCCGTTTTGCGTTTGTCCTCTTCGCCATCTTTTTCAACCTGCAGCAGACTGACGCTGGCTTGATAACTGTATTGTTCGACTTGGTATTGGCCGTTTAACTCACTGTTGATCGTTTGTGAATCGGCATTGCCGCCCAGACGTTGATAACCGATGGAAATATCGGATGACCAAGGTGACCTTGGCGTGTCGTCTTGCTCGGTTGCATAGGCAGGACTGATACACGCGACACATAGTGAGATCCAAAGCGGCGTATAAACAGATTTCATGGCTTTACCCTCACACTGTCTCAGGCGCGCTATGATAGGGATCGTCAGCATTGAAGCGGTCAAATTTGGGTTAAAATCCGCGGTGATTATTCAGCGTTTGGAAAAAAATGGCTGACAGGGCAGCGTCTCGCTAGGACAGCGGGTATAATGGCGCCCATCAGTAATAGGTGAGTTCGTTATGGCAGACAATCGTAAACCCGCAAAAGATCAACAAGTCGCTAACCTCAAAGTGCCGCCACATTCCATTGAAGCCGAGCAGTCCGTGCTGGGTGGCTTGATGTTGGATAACGAGCGCTGGGATGCGGTTGCGGAAAAAGTCGTCAGCCATGACTTTTACAGTCGCCCCCATCGATTAATTTTCGATGCGACCAAGACCTTGCTCGATGAAGGCAAGCCACTAGATTTGATCACCCTCTCTGAGCACCTTGAAAAAGCGGGTACGCTCGACGATGTGGGCGGTTTTGCTTACTTGGCGGAGTTGGCGAAAAACACCCCAAGTGCGGCCAACATTATTGCTTACGCCGATATTGTGCGAGAGCGTGCCATGGTGCGTAATCTGATTGGGGTGGCCAATGAAATCGCCGATGCGGGCTATGACACGCAAGGGCGTAGCTCGGAAGATCTGCTCGATATGGCCGAGAGCAAGGTGTTTGCGATTGCCGAATCTCGAACCAGTGAAAACGAAGGGCCGCAGCATATTGACTCGGTGTTGAGTAGGACACTGGAGCGGATTGAAGAGCTCTTTAAGTCACCACAAGATGGTGTCACGGGCGTATCGACAGGCTTTACTGACCTGAACAAAAAAACTGCCGGCTTACAGCCGTCTGATTTAATCATTGTTGCGGCACGTCCATCGATGGGTAAAACCACCTTTGCGATGAACTTGTGTGAAAACGCGGCGATGGATCAAGAAAAACCCGTGTTGATCTTCTCGCTCGAGATGCCGGCTGAACAGCTGATGATGCGTATGTTGGCCTCGCTCTCGCGCGTCGATCAAACCAAGATCCGGACAGGTCAGCTTGATGATGAGGACTGGGCGCGCATCTCCTCATCGATGGGGATCTTGATGCAGAAAAAGAACATGTACATCGATGACAGCTCCGGTCTGACACCGACCGATGTGCGCTCGCGAGCTCGTCGCGTTGCTCGTGAACATGGCGGTCTGAGCATGATCATGGTCGACTACCTGCAATTGATGCGTGTACCGGGTTTACAAGAAAACCGAACTCTTGAAATCGCCGAAATTTCTCGCTCGCTCAAAGCGCTCGCGAAAGAGCTGAACGTGCCTGTAGTGGCGCTATCGCAGCTGAACCGCTCGTTGGAGCAACGGGCGGATAAACGCCCAGTTAACTCGGACTTACGTGAATCGGGCGCCATTGAGCAGGATGCCGACTTGATCATGTTTATTTACCGAGACGAAGTCTACAACCCAGAAAGTGCGATGAAAGGGATTGCGGAAATCCTGATTGGTAAACAGCGTAACGGTCCGATTGGTAGTGTGCGTCTCACCTTCCAAGGGCAGTATTCGCGATTTGATAACTATGCAGGACCCGCGTTTGATGATGAGTGATCTGTCTACCATGACCAATGCAGCTCGTGCCTTGATTGATCCCGAGGCGATGGTGCACAACATCCAAGTGATGCGCCGTAAAGCGCCTAACAGTAAAGTGATGACGGTGGTGAAGTCCGATGGTTACGGGCATGGGCTCGCGTCTGTTGCCACCACCTTGGCCCCGTTTAGCGATGCCTTCGGTGTGGCACGGGTGGAAGAAGCATTGACGTTACGTCGTGCCGGGATCCAATTGCCCATCGTCTTGCTGGAAGGGTTTTATGAAGCGGATGAACTGCCGTTATTGGTCACGCATCAATTGACGGCAACCGTGCATTGCAAAGAGCAAGTAGCGATGCTGACCCAAGCCTCGTTAAGTGAGCCGTTACCCGTATGGTTAAAAGTCGACTCAGGCATGCACCGCTTAGGTTTCCAGCCTGAGCAAGTGCCGGAAGCACTCGCCGCTCTTAATGCTTGTGATAATGTGGCCGCTGACATTGGCTTTCTCAGTCACTTTGGCTGTGCGGACGAGCTGGATAATCCGATTACGCAAGCACAGATAGACACCTTCATACAGGTGACGGAAGGGCTAAGCGGAGAGCGGTCGCTGGCAGCCTCCTCAGGGACCTTGTTTTGGCCGCAAAGTCATTTTGACTGGGTGCGTCCCGGCATTTGTCTATATGGCATTTCGTCGCGAATTGAACTCACCGGCGAACAGCTGGGCCTAAAACCGGCAATGCGATTGACGTCCAGGGTAATGGCCGTTCGCGAACTGAAAGCGGGTGAGCCGGTAGGCTATGGTGCGCGTTGGCGCAGTTCGCGCGATACCTTGATTGGCGTGATTGCGATCGGCTATGGCGATGGCTATCCACGCTCTGCACCTGACGGTACCCCTGTTTGGCTGAATGGTCGCGAAGTGCCGCTGGCTGGGCGTGTCTCGATGGATATGATCACCGTTGATCTGGGCCCAGATGCGACCGACAAAGTGGGTGACGAAGCGGTACTGTGGGGGCCTGAGCTTCCCGTCGAGCGCATTGCCCGCTTGGTCGATACCATTGGCTACGAATTAGTGTGCCAAGTCACCGGCCGCGTGCCTCGTCAATATCTCGCTTTAAACGCGGCCGATGACGCCGCGGTGTAGCTTTTTATGTTAAGCGGTACGTGGCGCACCTTGCACAGTGACCACCAAGGTGCGTGTACCGCCATGATCGCGATGCTCGCCCAGATAAATCCCTTGCCATGTACCGAGATTGAGCCGACCTTGTCTGATGGGGACCGTGACGCTTGCGCCTAGTAACGATGCTTTAAGATGCGCCGGCATGTCATCATCGCCTTCATAAGTATGCTGATAATAGGGCGCGCGTTCTGGCACTGAGTGGTTAAAGTGCGCTTCCATATCTTGGCGCACTGTGGGGTCCGCATTTTCATTCAGGGTCAAACTCGCCGACGTATGCTTGATAAACACCTGTACTATCCCGATATCAATCTCATCGAGGATAGGCAGTGCTGATACGATGTCGTCGGTAATAAGGTGAAAGCCCCGCGGGCGTGGGCGCAATTGAATTTCGGTTTGATACCACATAAGCAGTCCTTGTTGTGATCCTCGTCGTGAGCGAAAAGCTCAAGGCTTATCCAACTATTCTATGATTAATCGCAACCCTCTCACAGCAATTGCATGTGAGAATCTGGCTGTGATTATGTAATATTACTCCAATTGCCACCGCGAACAGCGTGGTGACGCTGAGACAATACAGGATCCTTGCCGGCTGTTACGCTAACAGCGGCATTCACAACGCGATTTGGATGACCATGATGCTAAAGACAACTAATCCCACTCAAACCGTGGCGTGGCAATCACTGACCGCCCACTTTGAAGAAGCACAGGACTACACACTGGCGGATCTTTTTGCCGATAACCCACAGCGATTCGCCCATTTCTCGACCCAATTCGAAGACAGCATTCTGTTGGATTATTCCAAAAACCTGATCAGTGAAGAAACACTGACCAAGTTGCTGGCACTGGCGGATGAAACCGGTGTGGCGGACGCGATCAGCGCGATGTTTGACGGTAAGAAGATCAACCGCACCGAAGATCGTGCCGTGCTCCATACAGCACTGCGTAACCGCAGCAATTCACCCATCATGGTGGATGGCGAAGACGTGATGCCAAAAGTGAACGCGGTACTGGCGCAAATGCAGTCGTTTTCCGAGCGTGTGATCAGCGGTGAATGGAAAGGCTATACCGGCAAAGCGATTACAGATGTGGTTAACATTGGTATCGGTGGCTCAGATCTTGGTCCTTATATGGTGACCGAAGCRCTCGCCGCGTACAAAAACCATTTGAACCTGCACTTTGTCTCTAACGTGGATGGCACGCATATCGCCGAAACGTTAAAAGAGCTAAATCCAGAAACCACCTTGTTCTTGGTGGCATCAAAAACCTTCACCACCCAAGAAACCATGACCAACGCCCATACAGCGCGTGATTGGTTTATGAACGCAGCAGGGGATGAAAGCCAAGTGGCGAAGCACTTTGCCGCGCTTTCTACTAACGCAAAGGCGGTGTCTGAGTTTGGTATTGATACGGCCAACATGTTCGAATTCTGGGACTGGGTGGGTGGTCGTTACTCATTGTGGTCGGCGATTGGTCTTTCTATCTGTTTGGGCGTAGGTTACGACAACTTTGTTGCACTGCTTGACGGTGCGCATCAAATGGATAACCACTTCAAAACCGCACCGATGGCGCAGAACATGCCGGTGCTGTTGGCACTGATTGGTATTTGGTACAACAACTTCCACGGCGCAGAATCAGAAGCCATTTTACCTTACGATCAATACATGCACCGTTTTGCTGCCTATTTCCAACAAGGCAATATGGAATCAAACGGTAAGTATGTGGACCGCAACGGTAATCCGGTTGACTATCAAACCGGCCCAATCATTTGGGGTGAGCCGGGTACCAATGGTCAGCATGCGTTCTATCAGCTGATCCACCAAGGCACCAAATTAATCCCGTGTGACTTTATTGCCCCAGTGCATAGTCACAACGCAATTGGCGATCATCACGCTAAATTGATGGCTAACTTCTTCGCCCAGACCGAAGCACTGGCATTTGGTAAAGATCGAGAGCAAGTGGAAGCCGAGCTAGCAAAAGCGGGTAAATCAGCCGATGAAGTTGCTGCGATCGCACCGTTTAAAGTGTTTGAGGGCAACCGTCCGACGAACTCGATTCTGGTCAATCAAATCACGCCATATACTTTGGGCGCGTTGATTGCGATGTACGAGCACAAAATCTTCACGCAGGGTGTGATTTGGAATATCTACAGCTTTGATCAGTGGGGCGTTGAGCTAGGTAAACAGCTCGCAAATAACATCCTGCCAGAGTTGAGCGATAATAACGAAATCGACAGCCATGATAGCTCGACCAATGGCTTGATCAACACCTTTAAGCAATGGCGCCAAGCGTAATCGCTTAAACGGTGAAACGAAAAAAACGCCGCGCAATTGCGCGGCGTTTGTGTATCGAGCCGTGCTGTCTTAGTGATCAAAGCAGATTTCAATGAAGGCAGTACCGTGAGGCGATTTAAACGGCATAATAATCACAGGCCCATCGCTTTTGTGATTGATGGTATGACCTTTACCAGACACCACCACTGGGGTTGCCATCTCAAACTCAAAGCCTTTTTCTGACAGAATACGCTTGGCACCCCCGGTCACCATATTGGTGATTTCACCCACCATGTCAGTGACTTCTTCGTTGATCGAGTCTGCGCGTTCACCGAGCATGCGAAACATGATCTCCAGCGCCATATCTTCGTCAAAGGTCACTGAGAACGACCCTTTGGTTTGTGGGCCAACCATACCGATTAACCCAGAAACATCCCCTTTAGCTATCTCGGATTTCTTTAGGTGAGGCTTCTCAGGCTGAATATCTAACTGTGCCATGGTTTGCAGCACGTTAATCAGCGAGGTCAGGAATGGGTTGACGAATTGTGCTTCCATAAAGAATGTCCGTCCTAATCAATTCAATGTTATTGAGCCAAGCACTGTGCACATGTGCCATGCGTTTCAATCACATGGTGTTGTACGTGAAAGCCCACTTGCTGCGCCTTTTCACGCAATGCATCCGACAGCTCCTCGGTGTGGCACTCTTCGACCGTACCGCATTGATCGCAAATCAACAGTTGCGAGCAGTGTCCTTGGTGCCCCAAATGGCAACAAGCGATGTAGCTGTTGGTTGACTCCACTTTGTGTACAAACCCCTGCGCTAATAGAAAGTCTAGCGCACGATAGACAGTTGGGGGTTTGGCTTGTGGTTCTGTTTCGCGCAACACATCAAGCAACTCATAGGCACTGATGGCGCGTGAGTAGTTGGCAATAATTTCGTAAACGCGCGTACGTTGTGGAGTAAGCCTTACTCCTCGCTGCTCACAAAGCTGCTGTGCGCGGTGCAGTAACCCAGTGGTATTGGTCATAGCGCCTCAAAGTGCTGACAGTCAGTTTGTTATCTTATCATAGCCACTGGTCAGCGCACCCTGTCTGTCTTTAATCCTATGCGTTATCACACACCTGTAAATAGCTTTACGTGTATCGCTTGATCGCGATCAGGCCTCTCACAGTATTGAGCAAAATAAAAACAGTTAACAATCTGCTGATCTTTGAATCGGCTAACTGTTTTCTTGTAGCGAGTCCGTATGATGACAGCGTGCCACAGGCATAAAAAACATACCTTTACATCCATAATAGGAGTATGTACCGATGAAAAAACTGTTAGCCCTCGCCGCACTGGCGTTCGCGTCTGTTTCTACGCAAGCGGCTGCCAACGAGTGTGAGTTAACTGTCACCACCGGTGATAAAATGGCCTACGATCAAACATCGCTATCCGTGCCAGCAAGCTGCAGTGAAGTGACGCTAACCCTGGAGCACCAAGGCTCCATGCCTGTGACCTCGATGGGCCACAACTGGGTGCTGTCAGAAACATCTAACCTGCAAGACATTGCCATGAAAGGCGCGGGTGCCGGCCCAAATAACGATTATTTGCCACAAGGCGATGATCGCATCTTGGCGCATACCAAATTGATTGGCGGCGGCGAAAGCACCACGATTACCTTCTCAACTGAAGGACTGAAAGGCAAAGACTTAACCTATTTCTGCTCTTTCCCAGGCCACTGGACTGTGATGAAAGGCAAATTCACCATCGAATAAGTCTTGTCGCGAGAGAGCGAGCAACAGGCTCTCTCGCCCATTTCATTTGCTCGTCATCTTGCTCGACTAGGCTTTGCGGTAAATCGATGTCCGCAAACGGATTGACGGAGCAAGAGGGTGAAAAAACTCCGCTACTATAGTTATAACTTGGCACTCAATGCGATCCCTAATGATTGGTATCGCACATGGATGTGCCGGCAACTGTTGCCCATTTATCAGCAGCATCAATCTGATATTGATCAACGTGTCAGCTATTACAACCGTTTGAATGCCCCTTTTTGTTTGTCGGAGCAATATTGCGATCATCAGACGGGCCGAGTGAGACAAGATCACGGCTCGGTGTATTTTTTAGATATATTGCGGGTGATGCGCTGGTTCCCCAACGGCTTGTTTTTGCATTACTTAGGTGGCGATGTCACGCAACCGCCACTTACGCCAGCCTTTGTAAAGAGTCGTCCCATTCATGGCGACAATCAAAACGCCGTATTACTCAAGCTCAATGCGGTGCGTCATTTTCAATTTATCGATGATCCTGTACCGTTTGGGCAAAAACGCGATAGCGCGGTATGGCGTGGACGCTGTTTTAATCACAAGCGTCTCCAACTTCTTCGCCGCTTTTACACGCACCCTATCATTGATGTCGGGGATACCCGCCCCGTGAATGACACTGACCAAGCCTATCGAAAAGTCCCGCTAACACCGCATGCGCAGTTACAGCATAAGTTTATTCTCAGTGTGGAAGGGAAAGACGTTGCGACCAATTTAAAGTGGATACTGTCATCCAACTCGCTATGCCTCTCACCGCCGCTGGAGTATGAAACCTGGTTTATGGAGGGCCAATTAATCCCTGGGGTTCACTATGCCGAAGTGAACGCAGATTTTTCCAACCTAGAGGCAGTTATCGATCATTACCTTACCTACCCGCATGAAGCGCAAGCGATCATTCACAATGCCCATCAGTGGGTAAATCAATTCCGCGACCGACAAAAAGAGGCGGTGATCAGCTACTTAGTGGCAGAGAAATACTTTCGGCTTTCGCAGCAGCTATAGAAGCACAGGGGCTGGTTTGGTTTAAATCATCATAACGGCTGCCATACTGTTAGCTTGTGCTTTTCTTCTGCCTCGTGGTCAGGCGGGATGGTTCTGCTTAAATCTTACCGATGCAATGTGTATAATCCGCGTCCGCCTGTCGAAAACGACTGTCGTTTAACGTAATTTGCAGAGATTCGAGACCATGACTAACCCCAGCAAAACCGCCGCCAGCCCTGATGTGACGCCAAAAACGGTGATGCAGCGTTTCTCTGTTGCGCCCATGCTCGATTGGACGGATCGTCACTGCCGTTATTTTCATCGCTTACTATCAGAACACACTTTGTTGTTTACCGAGATGGTGACCACGGGCGCGATCATTCATGGTAAAGCGGACTATCTTGCTTACAACGAGCAGGAGCATCCGGTGGCGTTGCAGCTGGGGGGATCGGATCCGGCGGATTTGGCAACGTGCGCCAAGCTGGCGGCCGAACGTGGCTATGATGAAATTAACCTCAACGTTGGTTGCCCGTCGGATCGGGTGCAAAACGGGCGGTTTGGTGCGTGCCTAATGGCTGAACCTGAGCTGGTGGCGCAGTGTGTGGCTGCGATGCGTGAAGTGACTGATGTGCCCATCACGGTGAAAACTCGCATTGGTATAGATGAGCAAGATAGCTACGAATTTTTGACCGACTTTGTGGGCATCGTCAGTGAAAAAGGCGGCTGTGATATGTTCACGATTCATGCGCGTAAAGCGTGGTTAAAAGGCCTGAGCCCCAAAGAAAATCGTGAAATTCCACCGCTGGATTACCCGCGTGTGTATCAGCTTAAAAAAGACTTTCCACATCTGGTCATGGCTATTAATGGTGGCGTGAAAACCCTTGAAGAAGCCGAGCAGCACCTTGCGCATCTGGACGGAGTGATGGTCGGTCGTGAGGCATATCAAAATCCTTTCTTATTGGCGGATGTCGATCAGCGTTTGTTTGGCAGCGCGCAGGCACGTGTGAGTCGCCGCCAAGTGGTTGAAGGCATGTTCCCCTATATCGAGCAACAATTACGCCAAGGTGCGCAGCTTAATCACATTAGCCGCCACATGTTAGGGTTATTCCAAAACATGCCGGGCGCGCGCCAGTGGCGCCGTTATATCAGCGAGAATGCGCATAAACCGGGAGCCGGTATTGAGGTACTGACTACCGCCATGAGTCATATTCCTGACGATTGGTTGGACGCGTAAAACGTGGCCAAAATAACTACTTATTAGTGATAAATTTGACGAAATGCGTGGTAAGGCACGGAGCATGCTGAGCAACTCATTGAATAAATGGATAAAAAACCAAGTGACAAACTGGCCTGAAACCTGCAAAGTCTGTCTCGCTATCAAGACAAGGAGATCGTAATGATCGAAATTCTATTCCTCATTGGCTTTGCGGCTGTGTTATTTATGACGGGTGTGAGCATCATGGGAATGGTGCTGGCTATGTTGGCTGGCTTCGCGGTCATGATGGTCGCGGGCATGATTGGCACCTTGCTTAAACTGTTGCCTTGGTTGTTGGTGATCGCCGCGATTGTCTGGTTGCTCAAGCGTAACCGTCGCCAACGCAAAGGCGAGCCAGAAGTGATTGTTCGTGAACGTCGTTGGGCGCGTTATCGTCGTCGCTAAGCCTTTTCGGTGAAAAAATGTGGCCTGCTGCACGAGAAACCAGCAGGTAAACATGCGAATAGCGCCATCCGGGCATAAAGCTTGCTATCATTCATATCTACCGGCGACAAGGCATGGCTTTGCCGCCTCCGCGTGACGACACTTTTTTATCGACAATGTGGAGAGTTTCATGAAAACGACTTCAATGACGCTTGCCGCCGCAGCGCTAACCGCGTTGATGGCCATGCCTTCTCAGGCTGCGACCCTTGCGGGCGGTAAAGTAGGGGCGGATGCCTGGTTCATGGATGCGGATGTCAACAATGTTGAAGCCGATGATGCGAGTACCTCTGGATCGTATTACGCCGCGATTGAACATCCTTTACCACTGATCCCCAATGCGAAGATCCGCCATACCTCAGTTAGCGTGGATAACCCTGACGTCAGTTTTGATCAAATTGACTTTGTGGCGTATTACGAGCTGCTAGACAACGATCTTGTCTCGGTTGACGCGGGCATCAATATGCAGCGTTTCCAATCGGGCAAATTTGGTGGCCAAAGCTTTGATGAGTGGCAACCTAATGTGTATGCCGATGCGCGTCTCGGGTTAGTGGGCACACCACTATTCGTATTTGCGACCGTGAGCAAAGGTGAGTTTGATGGCACCAGCACCTTGGATGCCGAAGCCGGCGTTCAGTATCAGTTGGGCCTTGTTGCTGCTGATCTTAACGTACGTGGTGGCTATCGAATGATCGAGCATGACTTTGATTACTTTGATAACAACGACGGCAAACTGGATCTGACGGGCTTCTTTGTCGGTGCAGAACTCGACTTTTAATGGATGGTTGCGTTATCCGGACATTGAAACCGCGCTTAGGCGCGGTTTTTTTATACTTAAAATCAAGCGCATAGCGATTGTGGGATGGCTCTCACTTCGACTTTCGGCCAATACCCAGTGCGGAAAAACGTTGGCATGCTACCTCTGTGACACGGCAAGGAGATAGCAGTGATTGCTCCGCCATCCACTCTGACATGGAATAAGGAATCGCTATGATTTACGCAAAGCCCGGCACCGAAGGCGCCATAGTCCAGTTTAAACCGCGTTACGAGAACTATATTGGTGGTGAATGGGTGCCACCCGTGAAGGGGCAGTATTTTGCCAACACATCGCCGTGTACCGGTGAAACCGTGGCTGAAGTGCCGCGTTCAAGCGCAGAAGACATCGACCTTGCGCTGGATGCTGCCCATCAAGCAAAAACAGCGTGGGGCCAAACCTCGGTGACCGATCGCGCCAATATATTGTTAAAAATTGCTGATCGCATTGAAGCGAATCTGGAAATGCTGGCGGTGGCAGAAACGTGGGAGAACGGCAAAGCCGTGCGCGAAACCTTGGCCGCCGATATTCCCCTTTGCGCCGACCATTTCCGCTACTTTGCGGGTTGTATTCGTGCCCAAGAGGGCACCGCGGCAGAGTTGGATGCAGGCACGGTGGCGTACCACATTTATGAGCCATTAGGCGTGGTAGGACAAATCATACCGTGGAACTTTCCGTTGCTGATGGCATCGTGGAAGCTTGCCCCCGCACTGGCGGCAGGGAACTGCGTGGTGCTAAAACCGGCCGAGCAAACCCCGACCACCATTTTGCTATTGATGGAGTTAATTGGCGATCTTCTGCCTGCGGGTGTGGTGAACGTCGTCAATGGTTATGGCGCCGAAGCTGGACAAGCGCTTGCCACATCACCACGGATTGCCAAACTTGCATTCACCGGTTCCACTCCTGTAGGGCATCATATTCTGCGCTGCGCAGCAGAAAATCTCATTCCTTCCACCGTGGAGTTGGGTGGCAAATCGCCCAACATTTATTTTGAAGACGTGATGCAGCAAGAGGATGCCTATATCGATAAGGCGGTAGAAGGCTTGCTGTTGGGCTTTTTCAACCAAGGTGAAGTCTGTACCTGTCCGTCACGCGCACTGATCCAAGAAAGTATCTACGACGATTTTATTGCCCGCGTGATTGAGCGTGCAGGCAAGATAAAACAAGGCAACCCGCTCGACACCGAGACCCAAGTGGGAGCGCAAGCGTCTGATGAACAGTTTGATAAGATCATGAGCTACTTGAAAGTGGGTCAAGAAGAGGGCGCGCAGGTATTAATTGGTGGCAGCCATCAAGACTTGGGCGGCGGCTATTATGTGCAGCCGACGCTATTGAAAGGGCACAACAATATGCGGGTGTTCCAAGAAGAGATCTTTGGGCCCGTGATTGGGGTGACCACCTTCAAGGATGAGGCGGAAGCTTTAGCGATTGCCAACCACACTGAGTACGGGTTGGGCGCGGGGCTTTGGACTCGAGATATGAACCGTGCTTATCGGATGGGGAGAGCGATCCAAGCGGGTCGTGTCTGGACCAATTGCTATCACCTTTATCCGGCGCATGCCGCGTTTGGAGGCTACAAAAAGTCTGGTATCGGACGAGAGACCCACAAAATGATGCTTGGCCACTATCAGCAAACCAAGAACTTGCTGGTCAGTTACGACATCAATCCATTGGGTTTTTTCTGATCGAATCGACCAGTGCGGCAGTAAGCCGCACTGGTTAAGCTCCCAAGGTTGTCAGGCCGGATCTGGCGAGCCTGCTTATCTGATACTAAGCTCAATAAGTGAGCAAGTAGGTAGGCAGAATAATGATGACAGCCGAGCAATTACGTGCCTTATACCACCAAAAGCTGCTGGTTGAGGTGATGGTGGAGCCTTCATTAGACAGTGAAGGTTGGGTCGTGGAATGTCGCCACACGGGCGGCGGTATTATGGCGTTGACCGATGCGGAAGGCATTGAGCAGTGCTTCGCCGATATTGACCAAGCCACGCTAAACGCATTACAAATCGGGTTTGACCAAGTTCGCATCGCGGATTGACCCGTCACACCTCGGTGTTGAAGTGCATCAACACCCGCCTTTGTGCGCCCCTCTTCTTACTAAAAGTTATAAAACATTCGTATCTATTCTTTCTTGTTATTAGTTGGTGCGGTTACGCTAGCATTCACGCAATGTAAGCAAGGAATGTCGTCACCATGTTACTTAAGGAACTCTCTGGGCTGACTAGCCCGCTGAACGATCAGCAGATCGGCCAGTTGCAGCAAGCGGTGGCTGAACTGTCACCTCAGCAGCTGGCCTGGATCAGTGGCTACTTTTGGGGACTGAGCCAATCACCCACCACCACGGCTGCGTCTCCCAGTGCTGACGCCCAAGCTAGCCCGAATCATACCTTAACCATTATTTACGCCTCGCAAACCGGCAATGCTAAAGGCGTGGCAGAAGCGCTGCATCACGATGCACAAGCGGCAGGGATCCCTGCAAAGCTGGTGGCTGCAGATAACTATAAAGGCAAGCAGCTTAGCAAAGAGAGCCATGTGGTGATCGTGGCATCAACCAATGGCGAGGGCGAGCCGCCTGATAACGCCATTGCCCTGCATGAGTTTTTGCAATCGAAAAAGGCGCCCAAGCTCGACCATCTTCATTATGCCGTGTTGAGTCTGGGCGATTCGAGTTATGAGTACTTCTGTCAAACCGGAAAAGACTTTGACACCTTTTTGCAAAAACTGGGCGCTAAGCCGATGGTGGCGCGCCTTGATTGTGATGTGGATTATGAAGCCACCGCGAGCGCGTGGCGAGAGCAAACCTTAGCGGAAGTGAAGCAGCACTTTCAGGCAAGTGGCGATGCGCAAGTGGTACCGATTCGTCAAACAGCAGCGGCAACCAGCGCATATACCAAACAATCGCCTTATGAGGCTGAACTACTCACCTGCCAGCGAATTACTGGTCGAGGCTCAGATAAAGCCGTTTATCACCTTGAATTCGATTTAGGGGATTCAGGGATCCAGTATCAGCCCGGCGATGCATTCGGTGTGTGGTACCAAAACGACCCAGAGTTGGCGGATGCGATTTTGGCGCGTGTCGGCTTGAACGGTGACGAGAGCATTGAGATTGACGGGCGTGCGGTCTCAATTCGCGAGGCCTTGATTGAGCACTATGAAATTACCGTCTCTAATCCGCAACAAATCGTAGCGCTCGCGGCGTTGACTGAAAATGATGCATTAACCGCGCTCACCGAAGACAAAGCGACGCTTCGTGATTATGCCAATCAAACCCAAGTGATTGATGTGTTGAGCCTTGCTGACGTGCAGCTACATGCCGAGCAACTGCAGTCGGTGTTACGTCGTCTGACGCCACGGCTGTATTCCATCGCGTCAAGCCAAGCGGAAGTGGAAGACGAAGTTCACCTGACTGTCGGCTTGGTGGCCTATGAACAGGCGCAAGGTGCTTTGCGTCAAGGTGGTGCCTCGGGCTTTTTAACCCAACGGGCAGACGCTATTGGCTCGGTCAAAGTATTTGTTGAGCACAACGATAACTTCAAACTTCCCGACAATGACGATACGCCCATCATCATGATTGGCCCTGGCACGGGTATTGCGCCATTCCGGGCTTTCTTGCAAGAGCGAGAGCAGCGAGAAGCCAGCGGCGATAATTGGCTGTTCTTTGGCGATCGCACCTTCACCGATGATTTCCTCTATCAAGTTGAATGGCAGCAGTACCTGAAATCCGGTCTGCTGACTCGCATGGATGTGGCATTTAGCCGTGACCAAGCAGAAAAAGTGTATGTGCAGCACCGATTACTCGAACGCGCCAGTGAGGTATGGCAGTGGTTGTCAAACGGCGCGTATGTGTATGTCTGTGGGGATGCGAATCGCATGGCAAAAGATGTGCATGATGCCCTGATTCACATTGCCCAGCACCAAGGTCAGTTGAGCCGAGAAGACGCTGAGACCTTTATTAATGAATTGCGCAAAGATAAGCGCTATCAAAGGGATGTGTACTAATGAGTGAGCAAAAATTTGCGGGCGACACACTGGGGCCCCTCGCCGATAACGAGCGATTAAAAGATGACAGTAACTTCTTACGTGGCACCATCAGTGAGGATCTTACCAACCCGATCACTGGCGGCTTTACGGATGACAACTTTCAGTTGATCCGTTTCCACGGTATGTACCAGCAAGACGATCGCGATATTCGTGCTGAGCGACAAAAACAAAAGCTTGAGCCGTTACACAATGTGATGCTGCGTGCCCGGATGCCGGGGGGGATCATCTCCCCCGAGCAGTGGCTGGCTATCGACCGATTTGCTAAAGAAAATACCCTGTACGGCAGTATCCGTTTGACCACCCGTCAAACGTTTCAGTTTCATGGTGTATTGAAACCCAATATCAAGATGATGCATCAAACCTTGAACAAATATGGGATTGATGCGATTGCCACCGCGGGGGATGTAAACCGTAATGTCCTGTGTACCTCGAACCCTGTTGAGTCTGAACTTCATCAGCAAGCGTACGATTGGGCCAAGCGGATCAGTGAACATTTACTGCCTAAAACACGCGCTTACGCGGAGATTTGGCTGGATGGCGAAAAAGTGGAAGGTAAGCAAGATGATGAGCCGATTTTAGGTAAGCGTTATCTACCACGTAAATTTAAGACCACTGTGGTGATCCCCCCGCAAAATGATGTGGATGTGCACGCCAATGACCTGAACTTTGTTGCCATTGCTGAGAAGGGTCAACTGGTTGGGTTTAATGTTCTGGTCGGTGGCGGGCTTGCCATGACCCATGGTGACACCAGCACCTATCCACGCCGCGCGGATGATTTCGGTTTTATACCCCTTGAGCATACGTTGAAGATTGCAGAGGCTGTGGTGACGACCCAACGAGACTGGGGGAACCGTTCGAACCGTAAGAATGCCAAAACCAAGTATACCCTTGACCGTGTCGGTGTGGAGACGTTTAAAGCGGAAGTGGAAAAGCGCGCTGGCGTCAGCTTTGCACCAAGCCGGCCTTATACCTTTACCGGGCGTGGCGATCGCCTAGGCTGGACCAAAGGCATTGATGGTAAATACCATTTGGCGCTGTTTATTGAAAATGGCCGTTTACGTGATACGCCAGAAAAGCCGCTGAAAACCGGGATGGCTGAGATTGCTAAGGTGCACCAAGGCGACTTTCGGATGACAGCCAACCAGAATTTGATTATTGCTGGGATCCCTGAAGCGCAAAAAGACCAAATAGAAGCGCTCGCTCGCCGCTACCGTCTGATTGATGATGCGCACAGTGTACAGCGCACCAATTCGATGGCCTGTGTCTCTTTCCCAACCTGTCCGTTGGCGATGGCCGAAGCGGAGCGCTTTTTGCCGGATTTTGTTACGCAAGTAGAGAAAATTCAGCAAAAGCATCAAGTGCAAGATGATCCGATTGTTCTGCGTGTCACCGGTTGCCCGAACGGTTGTGGTCGCGCCATGTTGTCGGAAGTAGGGTTAGTTGGCAAAGCGCCCGGCCGCTATAACCTGCACTTGGGAGGCAACTGGGAAGGCACACGTATTCCCAAAATGTACAAAGAAAATATCACCGACCAAGAAATCTTGGCCGAGTTAGATACCTTGATTGGCCGCTGGGCGCGCGAACGTCAAGAAGGCGAGCATTTTGGGGATTTCTTGATTCGTACCGACGTGATTGCACCTGTACATGTATCGAAGAGGGACTTCTATGCCTGATACGGTTTATTCTGCGCTGACCCGCGCCGATCTGGTGGCGATGAATAAAAGTCAGCAGACGCTTGCGCTGGCTGAAATTAACGCTGAGCTCGAGCAGTACACCGCGCAGCAGCGCATTCGCTGGGCGTTGGAACATCTGGATGGACAGTTTGTGCTGTCCTCCAGCTTTGGGATACAAGCGGCATTGATGCTGCATATGGTCAGTCAGGTGAAGCCGGACATTCCGGTGATCCTGACCGACACTGGCTACTTATTCCAAGAAACCTACCAATTTATCGATCACCTGCAGGCACGTTTAAAGCTCAATCTCAACGTCTACCGTTCTGAATTGA
The DNA here is from genome assembly GCF_001996205.1 of Salinivibrio sp. IB574. Taxonomy (NCBI): domain Bacteria; kingdom Pseudomonadati; phylum Pseudomonadota; class Gammaproteobacteria; order Vibrionales; family Vibrionaceae; genus Salinivibrio; species Salinivibrio sp. IB574. The sequence goes on from NZ_MUFN01000031.1 coordinate 23,712, forward strand.
GCCCAGCATGGCAAGAAGCCCGCTATGGCAAATTGTGGGAGCAGGGGGTTGAGGGGATCACTCGCTATAACCAGATCAATAAAGTGGCGCCGATGAAGCGAGCATTAACCGAGCTTAATGCCGGTACATGGTTCTCAGGGTTGCGTCACGGACAATCGCAATCGCGTGCGCATTTACCCATTTTAAGCGTGCAGCATGGTGTATTTAAGTTTTTGCCTGTGGTGGATTGGAGCAATAAACAAGTGCACGCTTATTTGACCGAGCATGACTTGCCTTACCATCCTTTGTGGGAGCAAGGTTATGTCTCCGTGGGTGATGTACATACCACTCAGCGGTTAGAGCCCGGCATGAGCGAGGAGCAAACCCGCTTTTTCGGTCTGAAACGAGAATGTGGTCTGCACGAAGATGATGTGAACGATGGGGCAGGTATTTAGCCGTATTGCTCTGTGTGACGGACAGGCGTCACTTACATGCGTCACTTACAGGCGTCACGAATTAAAGTGGCGCTTTTTTTTGTTCAAACGACGGTGTTTGTCTATCTTTTTTATTGAGTTATCCATCAACCGTGATGCTTTCTGTGATATAAATTGCGCGCGCAATCAGGAAGCGAAGGAAGGGTTATGTCCCTCCATACACGTCACGGACGCCGAACCCACGTGACAAACAGTGAAGCTTATGAACAAAAAACTCTCTTTAGTCGCCCTTGCCGTAGCGGGTGTCGTTGCGGTTGGCGCACCAGCCTTTCTTGATTATTCCTCGTCAACCACACCGACCACAGACACCAGCAGCTCGCGTTATATGGGCCATGGCAATGGTTGGCTGGAAGTGAACACCGCCACTTTTAATGACAATATTCAACGTGTTCAGCAACAGCTTTCTGATGGCACCAAAATGTGTGTGGTGATGAAGGCGGATGCTTATGGCAATGGGATTGCGGGTCTCTTGCCTGTGGTTATCGCTAATGGCATTGATTGTATTGCGATTGCCAGTAACGAAGAAGCACGTACCGTTCGTGACGGTGGCTTCACCGGTGAAATCATGCGAGTGCGCTCCGCCACATTGCAAGAAATTGAAAGTGGTCTGGCACTCAATATCCAAGAGCTTGTGGGATCGGCCGAGCAAGCAGAGCAACTGCGTGAACTTGCCGACAAGCACGATATTGTCATCCCTGTACATATGGCCTTTAACGCCGGTGGCATGGGCCGAAACGGTATTGAGATGGAATCAGACTACGGCAAGCAAACTGCACTGGATATTGCTTCAGACGCACGCTTTGACGTTGTGGGCATCATGACGCACTTCCCGAATTACAGTGCGAAAGACGTGCGTAGTAAGCTGGGGCAGTTTAAGTCCAACAGCGATTGGTTGATTGAACAGGCCAACTTAAAGCGTGAAGAGGTGCTAATCCATGCCGCCAACTCTTTCGTTACCTTGAACGTGCCAGAAGGCCATTTTGATATGGTCCGTCCCGGCGGCGTGCTTTACGGCGATCAACCAACCAATCGCGAGTTCCCGCCGATCATGAGCTTCAAGACCAAGGTCGCGTCTTTACACCATTTACCAGCGGGCAGTACTGTGGGGTATGACAGCACCTATACGGTCGAGCGTGATTCTATTCTTGCCAATTTGCCGGTCGGCTACTCAGATGGGTTCCCGCGTAAAATGGGGAACAATGCCGATGTGTTGATCAAAGGCCATCGTGTGCCTGTGGTTGGTGTTTCATCGATGAACACCATTATGGTGGATGTCACAGATATTGCTGATCAAGTGACACCTAATGATGAAGTGGTGCTATTCGGCCAGCAAGGCGATGAAACCATTGGGGCGGTGGAGTACGAAAGCAACGCGGATGTGATCTTCCCAGAAATCTACAGCTGGTGGGGCGCAGTCAACCCACGTGAGTACGTGCAATAATCTCAACCTAAGCCCGGCCCGAGCCGGGCTTTTTTATCCCTGAATTCATGTTGCGAACCTGCGACGTGTTGTCGCAATTGTGGGGACGGATAGGTTGGCGTTTTTAGCTATTGTGTGCTTAGTTTTTAAGGCGAGGTGTTGGTTTTTACTAACATTACATCATCACTGATTGACCGTGAAGGGTCTCAAGGACGCACCATGCGCCAAATCGTCATTATTATCGCCAGTCTGCTTTTGATTAGCTCTGTGTCGGCAGAGACGCTAAACGCACGTATCGAAGCGGGGAAACCTGTGCGGTTAGGATTTGCGAATGAAAAGCCTTGGGCTTACTTGGACAGTGATGGCAAACCTACTGGGCTGATTAATGACTATACCATCGATATATTGAATCGCATGGGGATCAACCATATCGAGCCTGTTTTCACTGAATGGGGCGGATTAATTCCCGGTTTGCGCGCGAAGCGATTCGATATCATCACCGGCGGGATGTATATCCTTAGCAGTCGTTGTCAGAAAATTGCATTTTCTGAGCCTATAGGGCGCTTTCGCGACGCCTTTATTGTGCCGAAAGGTAACCCCAAAGATATTCATGATTATCCAGACGTTGTACGTGAAAGCGCGCGTTTGGTGACGGGGGTGGGATACAACATGACCACCTCGGCGCGTGATGCGGGACTCAGCGAGTCTTTGATTATTCAAGTCCCCGGGCCTGCTGAAATTCTTTCCGCCGTGAAAGAGGGGCGTGCTGAGGTAGGAGCGGTACCATATTTCACGGCGTTATACCTTGCTAAACAGGCACCCGATAGCCTCTCTGTGAGTGATCCGGCGAGAGCGACGAGCCAAACAGGGCACTATATCGGTATTGGTTTTCGTAAAGAAGATAATGCGTTTTTGGAGCAATTTGATGAGGCGCAAGCCAAGTATATGGGGAGCCAACAGATGTTAGAGCGGGTAAAAAAATATGGTTACCGTGAAGCGCAATATCCAGATGGGATCGCTACATCGCAACTTTGCCAACGCCAATAAAAAAGCGATGCCAGAGGCATCGCTTTGCAATAGAAACCGCCTTATCCTTATAGGATATCTAGCAGCTCGACTTCAAATACCAGTGCCGCAAATGGTGGGATAGCGGCGCCAGCACCACGCTCACCATAGGCAAGATCTTGTGGGATGTAGAGTTTCCACTTTGAGCCCACAGGCATCATTTGTAGAGCTTCAACCCAACCTTTGATCACGCCAGTCACAGGGAACTCAACAGGTTCGCCACGCGTTACTGAGCTATCAAATACAGTGCCATCGATCAATTGACCGTGATAGTGAACACGCACTTGTTTATCGCTGGTTGGGATCTCACCGTCACCTTTTACTAGCACTTCGTACTGGAGGCCAGATTCGGTCACGGTCACTTCATCACGCTTTGCGTTATCCGCTAAGAAAGCATCGCCTTCAGCCGCTTGTGCTTTTGCAGCTTCTTGACGAACTTCTTCTGCTTTTGTGTGAAGCTCGCGTAGGGCGTTATTGATGTCGTCAATTTCGATTTCTGGCATTTCGCCAGCCAGTGCCGTGCTGATGCCTTTAGCAATCGCATCAACTTGTAGGCCTTCAAGGCCACTGCCTGCCAGTTGTTGACCCATTTGTAGGCCGATGCCATAGCTTGCTTTTTGCTCGACGGTTTCTAGTTGTACGTCAGACATAACGTCTCTCTTTTTTGCGTGAATAAAGTGTGAAAGGATAACAGGTGATGGTTTCGTGGGTAAACTTTTGTACGCAAAAGGCGTCCAATATGAGGGTAAAACATCAAAATATGCGCGGAGTGGCAATGAAGTTAACAGCAATGCGTACACAATTTAAAGATTGGTGCGTGAGATGGGGACGAATGCTCGCTTCTTCATCCAATAGAAAAGGGCAGTGGCAAGACATGGTAGGGGTACGCACAGTACGCCACGCTTGGCTTCGCCTACCTCGTTTGCACCAACGATTATTAATGGTGTTGGTCCCTTTGGTGTTAGTACTAAGCCTATTGCCTGCACCGTCCTCGACTGAAACGACCGCGCAGCCTCAGGAGCGGCGTTCTGTGGCGATTGATACTCAGGCACAACCCAAACGCAGTGCTACGTCGACAGACAGCTCGGAGCCGGAGGCATCACAACCTTCCACGCCGGAAAATGACTGGGTCAGTCACCAAATTGAGCAAGGAGATACGCTTGCTAAGGTGTTTCGCGATAATGACTTGGCGCTGACCGATCTTTACGCGATTGCCAATATCGAAGGCGAAGGAAAACCCATTAGCCGTATCCAGCCGGGTCAATGGATTCGGTTTAAGCGCACCGACAGCGGCGCGCTCGACATTCTTCAAGTGGAAACGCAGGCAGGTCAGTCCGTACTGTATTTCCGTTTATCGGATGGAGGCTTTGCGCGCCAACGCTAGTCCTTTTTTTCAGGCACGGGGTCACCGTGCCTTCACTTCCCCGTCTGTTTGTTTTTTAAACTTCCTTGTCGATAAATTCGCCGTTGGTGTTTTTTTCATCTACTTTTTAATAAATCAGTCAATATGGCTGGGTTTATGCTGTGATTTGAAGGGATTTAGCGATTATTCGCTAATTTATGCGCCTGTGCCTGCGAATTTGACCAGCGTGTATGACATACTTTTTCAGTAAATAATGAGTTTTATGTCACACTTTGGTGAATTTTTGTGCTAGTATTCGCGCCGGCTGTGTAGGGGATACACGCAAGCCGCCTCAACATGGATGTCCAGGCATTGACACGCTAACCATAAATCTGTTGAGGACTCGCTTTTCCATGTTGAAGAATTTATCAATTGGTAAGAAGTTTGCTGCTGCATTCTCTCTGATTGCCATTGCCGTAGCTGCCTTTGGCTTTTACATGTTTACTGAAGTTAAAGGCATGCGCGATAGCATGTTGAACTTTACTGACGATACCCTACCTGCGGTATTGGAGCTTGAGCGTATTAACCAAGTTGCGGTTGATTTACGTAAAGACCAGTATGCCACTATCACTTTTGCTGATCCTGCTATGCGCCTAGAGACCCTTCAGGGTGTAGAGGAAATCAAAGCAGGCCTTACCAAGTCTTTGGATGCGTACGAACAAACCCTGTGGTACGACAACGAGAAAGCGATTTTTACCCGTATTCAAAAGCACTGGCGTGACTACAACAACCAATTACGCGAGTTTCCTCAGCTAGTACGTAGCAACGAGCTCGAGAAAGCTCAGCGCGTGCTTTACAGCTCGTTTGAAACCTATCAGAAGCTCGACCAAAGCTTGACTGAAATGTCAAAGTTAACTCAAGGCTTTATTACCTCAAACCGTACCTCGATTCTTGAGCAAGTCTCGATGATCAGCACGGCCATTTTGGTGGTGTTAATCGCAGTGATTGCCTTCATGGTTGCGATTGCGATGGTCTTTACCCGGTCTATTAGCAACCCTCTGCGCTTGGTGATGGAACAATCGTCTGCCATTGCCAAAGGCGACCTGACTTACCAGTTAGATCGTAGTCAAATCGGTAACGATGAAATGGGGCAGTTGGCAGATTCGAGTATCGCCATGCAAGATAGCCTACGCACGCTGATTGAAGAAGTGATTGCCGCGGTGACCCAGCTAAGCAGTGCGGTCGAAGAAGTCAGCGCGGTGTCTAGCCAAACTTCAAGCGGCATGCAAAGTCAGCAACATGAGATTTCACAAGTTGCCACTGCGATGGCGCAAATGAAAGCCACTGTCGCGGATGTTGCGCAGAATACCGAAAGCTCGTCGACCGCGGCTAACGAAGCCAGTGAGCAGGCGCGCCTCGGCGGACGTGATGTCGATAGCATGGTGGGATCTATCACCAAAGTGGCAGAAGACATGCGTAAAACGGGTGACACAGTCAACGAGTTGGACCAGCAGTCGAAGCAAATCAACGTTGTGGTGGATGTTATTCGTGATATCGCCGAGCAAACTAACCTGTTGGCACTGAATGCGGCGATCGAAGCGGCGCGTGCCGGTGAGTCTGGCCGCGGCTTTGCGGTGGTAGCCGATGAAGTCCGCACACTGGCCGGTCGTACTCAGGACTCGACGGGTGAAATTACTGAAATTATCGAGAAGCTCCAGCAATTCGCGACCCAAGCGCGCGATGCCACCACTCAAAGCCGTGAGAGTATTGAGCAGTGTGTGGAGCAAGGTAGCCAAGCGCAACAATTGATCCGTGGCATCGAAACATCGGTTGAGAACATTGCCGATATGGGCATGCAGATTGCGAGTGCTTGTGGTGAGCAAGACTCGGTTGCCGATGAGCTAAGCCGCAAYATTGAGCGCATCAAYGAYTCGTCACAAGAAGTGGCGGGTGGTGCGGATCAAACCGCGCAAGCGTGCAGCGAGCTCAGCCAGTTGGCGCACTCACTGCAAAGCACCATGCAGCGTTTCCGGTTGACCAAATAACGCCACGGACGCTCGCAAAGAAACAGCTGAACTCAACACGCTTGTTATTTGCCTAGACATAAAATCCCGCGCGCTGTCGCGGGATTTTTTTATGGAGTGGAAAGGCGCATATCAATATGTGGGATCCCATCTTCCAGATAGGGCTCGGAAAAGGCTACAAAACCATGCTTTTGGTAAAAGTGTTGTAGGTGAGCTTGAGCGCCTATTTCGATGTCTTGCTCGGGCCATTGCTGTTGGCATATTTGAATGGCTTGGCGGATGAGCTGATGCCCCCATCGCCCGCTGCGATTTGCGGGGGCAATGATCACGCGGCCAATGCTGCTTCCAGAGTAACTCGCGCCCGGTGCAAGAATACGGGCATAAGCGGCTAGCTCGCCATTCAGCCAGCCCAGTAAATGCACGGTGTCTGGTGCGGTATCATGTGTGTCTAGCTCTGGGTAAGCACACGCCTGCTCGACCACAAACACATCGACACGCAATTTCATCAATGTGAATAAAGTGCGAGTATCCAGTGTGTCAAAGGTTGCCCGTTGCCATTCCATAAGACGTCCTCCTGATTAAAGATAAAAAATACCGCAGACAAGCTGCGGTATTCAAAGACTATTTATTGTGCAGGCTATTTATTGGCGAGGTTGGCTTAAATCGACGCGATAGACCGCGAAGCCAACGTCATCTTTACCTGCTTTCGTCATCGCCCAGCGGCCTTTTTGCTCAATAAACTGCGCGGCTTTCTCGCGGGGTGAGGTTTCAAAGTGCACGATAGCATCGCCTTTTATTGGGGCGATGGACCAGTTGTTGTCAGCACTCACCGTGACTTGGCCTTTTTCATCACTCACGCGGCTGATGTAGTTGGCGACCACGGTGCGGTTTTCATCCGGCGCGGCAAAGGCAATATGATCGCTGCCGGTGCCCGGGAACTTCGCCCCATAAGCGCGATAGTTGTTGGTGGCGACCAAGAAGGTTTGCTCGGGGTCAACCGGTTTGCCTTGATAGGTGAGATTGACGATCCGTGATGCGTCTGGATTCACTTCATTACAATCGCCGTCGTAACGAGCAGGTTGAGTAATATCAATTTGGTACTCTACCCCGTCAATCACATCAAAGTTGTAAGTACGGAATCCGTCCCAGTTCACAAGCGTCTGAGGTTGCTTCGCATTGGGGTTGATTTGGTTAAATTGGCCAGCGCTGCACTCCAGCCATTGGGTGAGTTCGGCGCCAGATACTTTCAGTGCGACCAAGGTATTTGGATACAGGTAAAGATCGGCGGCGTTACGGAAGGTCAGTTGGCCGGCTTCCACTTCGGTAAAGTTGCTCGGATCGTTTTTGCGACCACCGGCCTTAAAAGGCGCAGCAGCAGACAGTACCGGCAGTTCTGCTAAGTCGGGATCGCCTTGGATCATACGCTCGACATAGTCTTGCTGTGCCAAGTTAACAATCTGTACGGTGGGGTCGTCTTGGAGCAAAGCCAAATAGGAGTACATCACATCATTGGCTTGGCCAATTGGCTGATTAACGAACTCACGAGTGGCATTGTGGTCTTTTTCAACGGCGTTGAGCAGGGTTTTGTCGGCATCGACCAACGCTTTTCCGCTGGTCCGATCAAAGATTGGGCGAGCATGCGCTTCACTATCCACCACTTGCCATTGACCATCGACTTGCTCGAGCTTCAAATCTATCACGCCGACATGGCTACCCCAGCGACCGGCCATCACACTGGCCACGCCATTGATGGTGCCCTTTTCAATATCGGCACCGGGAATATTGGCAAAATCATCGCTTGGGAATACTGCGTGTGAGTGACCAAAGGCAATCGCGTCAATGCCATCGACTTCTGAGAGGTAATAGACAGAGTCTTCAGCCATCGCTTTATACGGTGCTTGAGAGACGCCAGAGTGTGGAATAGCGACCACTACGTCCGCGCCTTTGGCTTTCATCTCTGGAACAAGCTTTTCAGCGGTTTGCTTAATGTCTTTGGCAATGACTTTGCCTTCAAGATTGGCTTTATCCCACGTCATGATCTGAGGCGGGACAAAGCCAATGTAACCGACTTTTATGGTGTGGCTGTCACCGTCTTCATCTTTGAGTTGGTATTCTTTAATTAAATACGGGTCAAAGTAATGCTCGCCAGTCTCTGCATCAAACACGTTGGCATTGATATACGGGAAGTTGGCGTCATTAATCGACTCTTTTAGGAACGCTAAGCCGTAGTTGAACTCATGGTTACCGATGTTACCCACTTCATAATCGAGCAAGTTCATCGTTTTATATACAGGGTGCACCTCACCGGGTTTGATACCTTTGCTGGCCATATAATCGCCCATTGGGCTGCCTTGCAACAGGTCGCCATTATCGACCAAAAGGGCATTTTGTGCCTCATCACGTGCTTGTTTCACCACAGTGGCGGCGCGGACCAAGCCGATTTTTTGCGAGGGCTTGTTTTTGTAGTAGTCGTAGTCCATCACGTTGGTGTGAATGTCGGTAGTTTCAATCACACGTAGGTTAACGGTGTCGGCAAAGGCACTGCCAGAGGCAGCAAGCAGGCCGGCAACTACCGCTGTAGCGACCGCAGAAGGCATCAAACGCATAACAAAGTCTCCAGTAAAAAAGTGTGCGTCAGGTATCAAGCGGCGCCATTATGCAACTTACATTATGACAAAAGCTGTGGTCTTGATCGGCTTCTGTCATTTTGTCGGAGTTGAGTGTTGAGGAAAGCGGAATTTTGAGACCGTCATCATTGCGTGGTAGATGGACGTGAGTGATTTCAGCGGATAAGTACGCGACTATTAATCACAAAAAAGAATAAAAAATGAATTTATAGAATTTCAGGTAATAGTTGCTGGGCGATATAGTGGCTGCATTGTCATCAAGGGAATGCGCGATCATGGATTATCTCCCCCTCTTTGCTCAGCTTAAACAGCGTCCTTGCCTCGTGGTAGGT